>JAIUOM010000177.1 GCA_020161215.1 Pseudomonadota bacterium | reverse complement strand
CTGGCTGGACAAGAACAGGCGGCTATGGAAGAACTGCGAGCGACTCCTGAACACCAGCTTGCAATTCATCCATCTGGCTTTCTTGGCGCTGCTGCTCAGGAGATCGTGAACACGCTCTGAGCCAAGTCAGCCCGCAGCAGGTGCTCGATGCCGTCTACCGACTGAACCACAGACCGCGTCAGTGCCTGAACTGGAAAACCCCGCATGAGGTCTTTCACGGCTTCGAGGTCACTCCTCTTACACTCACCAATTGGCGCACTTTAAAGTGAAAGCCGCTCTCATTCATTCCGGTGTGAACCAGCGCACCTTCTGGGCCCTGCTGGGCTTGGCGCTGGCCGGCACCGCGCAGGCGGCTGGCTTGCCGGCGTTGATCCGCGAGGCGACCGGCAGCGATCCGGCCATCCTGGAAGCGCGCGCCAACGCGGCGGTGGCGGCCTCCCGTCTGGCCGCCACGCGGGCGCAACGCTACCCGGTGTTGGGCGTGTCGGCGGGCTCGACGGTGGTGGGCAGCGCTTACTACGGCGCGCCGTTTCGCGGCGTTACCGGGCGAGTCAACGTGTTTGACGCCGGCTCGGTCAGCGCGGCGGTCGAGCGCGATGAGAGGCGGGAGCAGGCCCTGCACCTCAGGACCGACGAAACGCGCGAAAACGTGGCCATGAGCGTGACCGATCTGTTCCTGCAGGCGCTGCGCGGCAAGGAGATGATGGATATCGAGCAGCTGAACCTGAAGCGGCACGAGAAAATCGTCGGTGATCTGCGAATCATTGTCGCCAACGACGGCGGACGCCGCTACGAGCTGGTGCAGGCCGAGTCGCGCGCGCTGCAGGTGCGCATGCGCATCGTGCAGCACGAGAAGACCATGCGCCTGGCGCTGTCCAAGCTGACACGCTTCACGCGCCAGAGCCCAACGCTGGTCAATCCGATTCCGGACAATTGGCGCGCTGTGCTGCCGGCCAACATCGACGAACGCCTGCATCCGGCCCTGGAAGCTCAGCAGCGCGAGGTGCAGGTCACGCGCGCCGACCAGACGGCGCTGGAGCGCGGGCGCTGGCCGCGCCTGGACATCGAGGCCGGCGCCGGCAACCACAGCTACGCACGCCTGGTGACCAACTGGAGCTTTTTCGACCGCGCGGCCGACTACAACGTGCAGACCGCGGCCAAGCAGATTTCCGCCGCCCAGCAGCGCGCCGAACTGCTGGAGCGCGACCTGGCCCAGCGCGCCGCCACCGCCGAGGCGGACATGGCGCAAAGCCAGTTTCAGATCAAGGCGGCGGAGGCGCAGATCGGCTCGTCGACCCAGGTGGTCGAGCTGTACGAGCTGCAGTTCAAGGTCGGGCGCCGCAGTCTGATCGAGCTGGTCAACGCCTACGCCGAGCTGTCGGCGACCGAGCTGTCGCGCACGGTGGCGCTGAACGACTACCGCACCGCGGTGGTCAGCTACCTGTACGCGCGCGCGGCACTGGCCGATTGGGCGCTGGCGCAGGCACCGCAGACTCAGGTCGCATCTGAGGCCCGGCCATGACACACCGAGAGTGGTGCACCCAGCTTCCATCAAGCTTCTATTGGCTATTAAATTTATAGCTAATCAGGATGAAAATGCGCCGGCCAACAGCGGTTTTTGATCAAAATTCGTGATTTGAGGCAGGGCGCTTGGATGGGGTGAGCGCCCGGTACCGTCTACTGCGCTCCCAGCGCCAGCCCCGCATGCTCGCGCAGCGGATGGAAATGGATCTTGGGAAAACGCTCCTGCGCCAGGCGCACGTCGTACGGGCTGGTGCACAGGTAGGCCAGGGCGTCGGCGGCGTCGTGGGCCATGCGCAGGGGGTAGGCGTTTTCGAACTCGCGCAGTTCGGCCGGCGTGTCGGCGCTGATCCAGCGCGCACCGGTGTACTGGCAACCTTCTAGGCGGATGTCGCAGTCGTACTCGGCTTTCAGCCGATGCTGCACCACCTCGAACTGCAATTGGCCGACGGCGCCCAGCAGCATGTTGCCGCCGGCGTCGGGCTTGAAGACCTGGATCGCACCTTCCTCGCCGAGCTGTGCCAGGCCTTGCTGCAACTGCTTGGTGCGCAGAGGGTTTTTCAGCACCACGGTCATGAACATCTCGGGCGCGAAGAAGGGCAGACCGGTGAATTGCAGTTGCGCGCCATCGGTGATGGTGTCGCCAAGCTGCACCCCGCCGTGGGTGGTGAAGCCGATGATGTCGCCGGCGTAGGCCTCGTCCACCGCCTCCCGGCGCTGGCTCAGGAAGGTGACGACGCTGGTCGGGCGCAGCTCCTTGGCGGTGCGTTGCACCCGCAGCTTCATGCCCGGCGTGTACTTGCCGCTGGCCACGCGCACGAAGGCGATGCGGTCGCGGTGGTTGGCGTCCATGTTGGCCTGCACCTTGAACACCACGCCAGCAAAGGTGTCGTCTTGCGGGGCAATGATCTGTTCGCGCGTTTCCTGTTGCACCACCACGCTGCTCTTGCGCGGTTGCGGCGGCGGCGCCATGTCGACCAGGGCATCCAGCACCTCCATCACGCCAAAATTGTTGACGCCGGAGCCGAAGAACACCGGGGTCTGCTGGCCGGCCAGGAAGGCCTGGTGGTCCCAGGCGGGTGATGCACCCACGGCCAGCTCCATGCTTTCCTCCGCGGCCTCGAAAGCGCTGCCGAAGCGGGCGATCAGTTTGTCGCGCTCGGTGAGCGGGAGGGTCTCGAAGTCCTCGGGGCGGCGCTCGCTGCCGGACTCGAACACCGTCATGGCCTTGGTGCGCAGGTTGATGATGCCGCCGAAGCTCTTGCCCTGGCCCACCGGCCAGGTCATGGGCACGCAGGGCATGCCCAGCTCGCGTTCCACCTCGTCCAGGATGTCCAGCGGGTCGCGCACCTCGCGGTCCATCTTGTTGACGAAGGTGATGATGGGGGTGTCGCGCTGGCGGCAGACCTCGATCAGACGGCGCGTTTGCGCCTCCACGCCGTTGGCGGCGTCGATCACCATCAGGGCCGAATCCACGGCCGTGAGCACGCGGTAGGTGTCCTCGGAGAAGTCCTTGTGGCCCGGTGTGTCCAGCAGGTTGATGACGTGGTCGCGGTAGACCATCTGCATCACGCTGGAGGCCACCGAGATGCCGCGCTGTTTTTCGATCTCCATCCAGTCGCTGGTGGCGTGGCGGCTGGCCTTGCGCGCCTTCACGCTGCCGGCGATCTGGATCGCGCCGGAGAACAGCAGCAGCTTCTCCGTCAGCGTGGTCTTGCCGGCGTCGGGGTGGGAGATGATGGCAAAGGTGCGGCGGCGCCGCGTCTCTGAAGCGTGCGACAAGATCGATCAGGTTCTGGGGGGAAGGCTGAAATTCTACGCGCCAGAGGCAGGGGGCCGCGGCAGCTGTCGCCGGCGCGACCCGTGTGCGGGGCACTGGCAGGGTTTGCCGCAGTGCACGGCCGCGCGGGGCGCGCCTAGCATGGTCGGCCTACCTTCATTTGCCTGCACGAGGTCACCGCATGCGCATGCTCGTCCGATTTCATCGCCTGGCCTGTCTGGCCGCCAGCACGGCGGCGCTGAGCCTGCCGGCCTGGGGGCAGGGCGCGGCGCCGGTGCCGCCGAACGCCCAACAGAGCGATCCGGCCCGGCTGGGCTGGATGGTCGGCTCGCCTCCGCCACCCGACAAGATCGTTCGTTTTGCCGACGGCAGCGCCTACCGTTTTCCGCAACTGCGCTGGTCGTTTTCGAACTTTCGGCAGATGGTCCCCACCACCAACGTCAGCCGACGCTTGACGCCACCGGCGCCCCTGCCGCAGGCGCTGCGCGACGATCTGGACGCCGTGGTGTTTACGCCGCTGGGCAAGTCCGAGCCGATGACTTGGCGCCAGGCCTACGACGCCAACTACACCGACGGGGTGCTCGTGCTGCACCGGGGGCGTGTGGTCTACGAGCGCTACAGCGGCGTGCTCGGCCCGTACGGGCAGCACATCGCCATGTCGGTCACCAAGTCGTTCTTCGGCACCCTGGGCCAGATGCTGGTGGCCGAGGGCAAGCTGGACGACAACGCCCCGGTCGGCCAGTACGTGCCCGAGCTGAAGGCCACCGCCTTTGGCGACGCCACCGTGCGCCAGTTGCTGGATATGCGCACGGGCCTGAAATATTCGGAGAACTACGCCGACCCCATGGCCGAAATCTGGGCCCACGCGCGTTCTGGCGGCGTGCTGCCGCGCCCGCCTGGCTACCAAGGGCCACAGACCTTTTATGAGTTTCTGCAGACGGTGCAAAAGGAAGGCAGCCACGGTGGCGTCTTTGCCTACAAAACCGTCAACACCGACGCGCTGGGTTGGGTGATCCGCCGTGTCACCGGGCAGTCGATCGGGGACGCCCTGTCCGAGCGCATCTGGTCGCGCCTGGGGATGGAGCAGGACGCCTATTTCACCGTCGATGCGGTCGGCAACGAGTTTGCTGGCGGTGGCCTGAACGCCGGCTTGCGCGATCTGGCGCGCTTTGGCGAGATGATGCGCAACGACGGCATGGCTGGCGGCCAGCAAATCGTGCCCAAGGCCGTTGTCGACGACATCCGCAAGGGCGGCGACCGCGACGCCTTCAAGGCCGCCGGCTACGCCACCTTGCCGGGCTGGAGCTACCGCGGCATGTGGTGGGTGTCGCACAACGAACATGGCGCTTTCATGGCGCGTGGCATCCACGGCCAGGCCATCTACATCGACCCGAAGGCCGAAATGGTGATTGCCCGCTTTGGCTCGCACCCGGCGGCGGCCAACGGCTTCAACGACCCGACCTCCCTACCGGCCTACCACGCCCTCGCCCAGCGTCTGATGGCCGATCCGCGTTGACCGCGAGCGAACGCGCCGCGGCACCGTCCGGCGCTGGCTGCCGCCCGCTTGTCAGGCCGCGGCTGCCCCTGAGCGGGTCGATCGATATAATTTGGCTTGTTTCCGAGGAGCGTTGCAGCACCCCCGATGCGAGCCGGGTGCGAGGCTCGGACCCATTTTTGCAACGACGCTCATCCACTGAAGCGGGTGGTTGAGTGTCTGGAAGATCGCCAGCAGCTGCCCCATCAGTGGTTTTTTTGCCTGGCCGCATGGCCTTCAGGAGAAAACCATGAATGCACGTCCTGCCCTTCTAGATACCGCTGCCGACCGCGCCATCGCCGACATTGGCCTGGCCAGCTGGGGCCGCAAGGAAATCGCCATCGCCGAGACCGAGATGCCCGGTTTGATGGCCATCCGCCACGAGTACGCCAAGGCGCAACCCCTGAAGGGCGCGCGCATCACCGGCAGCCTGCACATGACGATCCAGACCGCGGTGCTGATCGAGACGCTGCAAGCCCTGGGCGCCGAGGTGCGTTGGGCCTCGTGCAATATTTTTTCCACCCAGGACCACGCCGCCGCCGCGATCGCCGCCGCCGGCACGCCGGTGTTCGCCGTCAAGGGCGAGTCGCTCGCCGACTACTGGGACTACACGCACCGCATCTTCGACTTCGGCCTCAAGGACAGCGTCGGTGAAGGCCCGAACATGATCCTGGACGACGGTGGCGATGCCACCTTGCTGATGCACCTGGGCAAGCAGGCCGAGAAGGATGCGTCCCTGCTCGCCGCGCCCGGTAGCGAGGAAGAGCGCGTGCTGTTTGCCGCCATCCAGGCCAAGCTGGCCGAGGACGCCACCTGGTACAGCCGCAAGAGCGCCCAAATTCTCGGCGTGACCGAGGAAACCACCACCGGCGTGCACCGCCTGAAGGAAATGTCGGTCAAGGGCACGCTGATGTTCCGCGCCATCAACGTCAACGACTCGGTCACCAAATCCAAGTTCGACAACCTGTACGGCTGCCGCGAATCGCTGGTCGACGGCATCAAGCGCGCCACCGACGTGATGGTGGCCGGCAAGGTCGCCGTGGTCTGCGGTTACGGCGACGTGGGCAAGGGTTCGGCCCAGGCGCTGCGCGCGCTCAGCGCGCAGGTCTGGGTGACCGAGATCGACCCGATCTGCGCCCTGCAGGCGGCCATGGAAGGCTACCGCGTGGTCACCATGGAAGACGCCGCGCCGCTGGCCGACATTTTCGTCACCTGCACCGGCAACAAGGACGTCATCACCTACGCCCACATGGCGGCCATGAAAGACCAGGCCATCGTCTGCAACATCGGTCACTTCGACAACGAGATCGACGTCGCGGGTCTGGAAGCCAAGTGCCAGTGGGAAGAGATCAAACCCCAGGTCGACCATGTGATCTTCGAGGGCGGCAAGCGCATCATCCTGCTGGCCAAGGGGCGCCTGGTGAACCTGGGCTGCGCCACCGGTCACCCCAGCTACGTCATGAGCTCGTCCTTCGCCAACCAGACCATTGCCCAGATCGAGCTGTTCGCGCACGCCGACGCCTACGACGTGGGCAAGGTCTACGTGCTGCCCAAGCACCTGGACGAGAAGGTCGCGCGCTTGCAACTGGCCAAGCTCAACGCCAAGCTCACGCAGTTGACCGACGCGCAGGCCGCCTACATCGGCGTGCCGCCGGCCGGCCCCTACAAGGCCGACACCTACCGCTACTGAGCCAGGTTTTTCGCCCTTTTTTTTCCAGTCACCGAGTGAGCCAGACCATGCCGATCTCACGCCGCTCCACGCTCGCGCTGCTGTCCAGCCCCATGTGGGCGGGCGCCGTCGGCGCGCAGTCGGGCGCCTCTTCTGCCCCCAATCTGCCGCCTGGCAGCCCGGCCTTGCTGGACGGGGGCGATCCCGCGACCGGGCGCCTGAAGGGCGTGTTGAACGACCTGCGCGGCGCCCGCCCCAGCGCCGGCATCACGCCCAGCCTGAACATCGTGCAGATGGGCGATTCGCACACTTCGGCCGATTTCTTCACCGGTCGGATCCGGCGGCGCCTGCAAACCGCGTTCGGCCTGGGGGCCACGGGCTGGATCGCGCCCATGCCCCTGCCCGGGCAGGGGCATGGCCTGATCCGCTACGACGTGCAGGGTTGGGCCCTCACCGACAGCCGCTTTGCCGAGTCCCCCGACTTCCCGATGGCGGGCGTGATCGCCAAGCCGCAGCAGCGCGGCGCCACGCTCAGGGTGGCCTACCTGTACCCGCCCGCCAACGCCGAGGTGGCCAACCAGCCACTGACGATGCGGCTGCTGCTCAAGCGCGAGCCGGACCAGCCAGACAGCTTGCGCGCCACCACGGCGGTCGGCAGCGTGCCCATCTCCATTCCTGGTGACGGGCGCTGGCAGTGGCTGGATGTGCGCCTGCCGATGCCCTTCACCCTGACCGCCGACAACCCCGGCCAGTGCGCCATGGGCGGCATCTGGCTGCAGGAGCGGCCGGGTGGCGTGTCGGTGTCGCCAGTGGGCGTGAACAGCGTGGTGCAGGCCCAATGGTCGAAGTGGAAGCACGGCTGGGCCCTGCGCGACCTCTCGCCAGGCCGACCCGACCTGATCATCCTGGCTTATGGCACGAACGAAGTGCTGAGCGACTGGCTGACCATGAACGGCATGCGCGAGGCACTGACCGAGGGCGTCCGGGTGCTGCGCCGTGAAGTCCCCAGCGCGGCCGTGATGCTGATGACCGCGCCCGACACGCTCGCCGCGGCCGCCAAGGCCGGCGGCGGCGGGGCCTGCGGCGGGCGCGCGCTGGCGCGCTACGAGGGCGTGCTGGCGGTGCAAAACGAGGTGGCGCGCAGCGAGCGCACCCTGCTTTGGAACTGGCAGACGGCCATGGGCGGCCCTTGCAGCCGAGCCGCCTGGGAGGCCGTGGAGTACGCCGCCAAGGACGGTGTTCACTTGCAAATCAAAGGCTACG
>JAIUOM010000176.1 GCA_020161215.1 Pseudomonadota bacterium | reverse complement strand
GGGCGCAGCCTTCGCCCGCACCGGCGGCGGCCAGGGCCTGGGTGATCTGCTGAAGCACCGCGTGCGCGCGCGGCGCCGCGGCCAGGCTGGCGGCGTCTGGCAGCGCGGGTTGCAGGTACACGCTCATGTCCTTGGGCATGGGCATGTAGTCGAGGTTTTCGTCCTCGGCCTGCGAACCAGGACCGAAGGGCACGACGGGGATGGGAAAGGGCTTCATGGCGACCTCAGGCGTTCAGGCGGGCCCGCAGGCGCTGGCGCCTTGGGCCGACACCACGGGAATGCCGATGGTCGGCGCGCGCGACGGCGCGGCGGCCAAGGCTTCGGAAAAACGGGCGGTGTACACGTCCCAGTCGTGCATGCCGGGCAGCACCGTGGCGTACTGGCCGTCGCGGAAGAACACCAGGCTGGGCCAGCGCTGCGAGCCAAAGCGCCGTGCCACCTGGTCTTCGTCGTCGCGCCGCACCACGCCGACCTGACAGGCGGTGGGCGTGGCCTTGAGCAGTTCGGGCAGCACGGCGGCCACGTCCTGCCCTTCGGGAAAGCGCACCGCATCCCCCGCCAGCAGCAGCACGGCGTGGGCCTGGCCTTCGCACCAGCGTTGGGGCGCCTGGGGGTCGACCCAACTGGCCTGGGTCATGGCCGCCAGCCGTTCGATCATGGGGGGCTCGTGGCGCGTGGTCGGGGCGGCGGGTGTGGGGGCAAGGGTGCTCATGGGCCTGGGTTCCGAAGGGTCATGCGGAGGGTGAAAAGTTGGCGCCTGACATATGGGTGATCTCGGCTTGCGAATACCGTGAGGGCAGCGCGAAGGCCGCCTCGGCATCGCCGAGCCCGCCCTGGCCGGCGTCCTGCACCAAGGCCAGGGTGGACAGAATCTCGGCCGCCCGCACCGGGTCCAGGCGCTCCACCGCGTCGCTTTGGAACACCAGCAACCAGTCGCCCGGCTGCGCGTCGCCGATCAGGCTGGTGCGCACGCGCACCGGCTCGCCATCGCGCAGGCAAATGGCCAGCCCTTCGCGGGAGGCGATGACTTGCATGGGAATGCCGATGCACATGGTCTACCTCTCAGCTGAAAAAGCGCTCGTCGCCCACCCGACAGGCGGCGCTGGACGCGGGACGTTCGGTTTCATAGAGCCCCATCGACAGCTCGCTGGCGGGCGCCGAGGCGGACTCGTCAGGGGCCGCGGCGCGCGGGGTGCAGTGCACACCCCAGGCCTGAAGCTCTTGCAGGGCCGCCTGCAGTGCCGGCACCATCGCCTGCTTGACGACCGGGCGCAGGCTGCCGCCGTAGTCGTCCAGCTCCTCCGGCTGGCAGCCAATCAGGGTGACATGGCGCGGGTACTGCTCGGTCAGCACGGCCAGTTGCAGCACCTCCTGAAAGCCGGTCTGGTGCAGGCTCATCTTCTTGGCGCCGAGAAAGCGTGGCACTTCGCCGTCGCGCACGATCTTGAGGGTGCCCGGGGCCAGGCCATAGTCCACGGCGTCGAAGATCAGCAGGGCGTCCGCTTCCTGGATGTAGGGCAACAGGTACAGGCCCTGGGTGCCGCCATCGACCAGATCGACCTCGGCGCCGCTCAGGGCATGCGAGTGCTGCAGTTGCTCCAGGCAGCGCACACCAAAGCCCTCGTCGGCCCAGAGCAGGTTGCCGATGCCGAGGATGCAGATTTTGGGCGAGGCGGTGCGCGGTGGGGCCATGGTGGTCTCGCGGGGGGTGTTCATCAGTCCTTGAAGGTGCGGTGGCCCGAGATCATGGTGCTGACGATGCTCTGGCGGCCCATGATGTCCTCGCGGATGGCGGCGTACACGTGCAGCATCACGAAGCAGACGATCGCCCACATGCCCAGCCGGTGCCAGTTGTGCACGTCCAGCGACTGGCCGAACAGCGGAATCACCCAGCCGAACAGCCGCTCCTGCCAGGAGCCCATCTGCGCGCCTTCGCCGTACAGCGCAAAGCCGGTGAAGACCATGAACACCGAGGCCCACACAAAGCCGAACATGGCCAGGCGTGCCAGCGGGTTGTGGCCCACGTAGCGCCCGGGGCGCGGCGCGATGAAGGCGTACCAGCGCAGCATGCGGGCCACTTCCTGCCAGTAGGCTTTCTGGAAGATCGGCAGCCAGAACATCTCGCGTGCGTGGTGGTTTCCGGCAAAGGCCCAGTAGATGCGCCCGATCAGGCCCACGGCGAAGATGTAGGCGGCGGCAAAGTGCGCGAAACGGATGTAGCCCATCACGTAGTGGTCGCTGGCTTCGCCGACCACCGTGGGCAGGGGTTTGCCGATGAAATAACCGGTGACGGCCAGCACCAGGATGCTGGCGGCGTTGATCCAGTGCCAGATGCGCACCGGGGCTTCGTACACGTAGACCGATTTGATCGACTTGCCGTGCGAGACGAGGCTGTCGTCCACGCCGGTGACGTCGCCAGGGCGGTGGGTGATCAGGGACATGCGATCTCCTTCGTGGCGGGGTGGGGGTGCGGCCGGCGGCTAGACCCGCGCAATCAACAGAGCCATCCCGGCCAGGCCGACCAAGGCTGCAGCGCCCTGACGCAGGCGCACCGACCACTGAGTCAGGCCTTGACCAGCCAGCCAGCCCACGGCATGCAGCAGCGCCGAGCCCAGCATGAAGCCAACGGCGTAACCGGCAAACAACGCGCCGGCACCGATTTCGGCGCCGTGCGCCAGACCATGCAAGGCGCCCGCGGCGGCGATCAGCGCCAGGCCTGTCGCCACTCCCGCGCGGGAGCCCACAAACCACAAACCGGCCAGCGCCACCACGCTGAGTGCGATCGCGGCTTCCAGCCCAGGCAGCGTCCAACCGAACCAACCGGCCAGGCCGCCCAGCAGCAGCGCCGCCAGAAACACACCCGGTGCCAGTACGCGCCGACCGGCGGGCAGCGTGGCGGACCAGGCACCCACGGTCAGCATCGCCAGCAGATGGTCCCAGCCGGTGAACGGGTGGGCCAGACCCTGGGTCAGGCTGAGCGTGAGGCCATGGTCGTGACCGGTGTGCGCCTGGGCCAGGGGGGCGGCCAGGCCCAAAGACAGGGCCAGCGTGGCGCCCGTCAAGGAGCGAAGAGAAGTGTTCATGATGTTCCTCATGGTTGAGCGTGGGCGTGCCTCGTGCTGTCAGCGCACCGTGACCTTGGCCATTTCCTGCCCTTCAGGGCTCATGACGTGCGTGGAGCAGGCCAGGCAGGGGTCGAACGAATGCAGCGTGCGCAGAATCTCGACCGGCTGCTCGGGGTTGACCATGGGCGTGTTCATCAGGCTGGCCTCGAAGGCGCCGATCTGGTTCCTGGCGTCACGCGGGCTGCCGTTCCAGGTGGTGGGCACCACACACTGGTAGTTCTCGATGCGGCCGTCCTTGATCTTGATCCAGTGCCCCAGCATGCCGCGCGGCGCGGCCACGGTGCCCACGCCCTTGGCTTCCTTGGGCCAGGTGGCCGGGTCCCATTTCTCGACGTTGGCGGTGGCGCGGTCGCCGGCCTTGATGTTGCCGACCAGCTGGTGCCAGTCGGCCAGCATCATCTCGCCCGCGTACTGGCCTTCCAGTGCGCGCGCCAGGGTGCGGCCAATGGTGGTGGGCAGCAGTTGCTTGGCGCTGTACTGGGTTTCGGGCAGGCCCAGGGCCTTGGGAATGGCCGAATTGATGGCCACCGCCGCCTCGTCCACCTGCTGCTTGACGCGCTGGCACCACTTGTTGCCCTGGCTGGCGTGGATGTAGCCCAGGATGTAGCGCGACAGCGGACCCACCTCGACCGCGTGGCCACGCCAGCGCGGCGCCTTGATCCACGAGTACTTGGCCGCTTCGTCCAACTGCTCGATCTTGGTCTTGCTGCCCTTGGTGTTGGCGCCGAGTTCAAAGCTGGGTTCGGTCACGCCGTCCCAGGGGTGCAGGCCCTTGTTGTTGTCGGCGTACTTGTACCAGCTGTGGGTGACGAACTCCTGCACCTGCTCGGGGTCGCGCGGATCGATCGGGTGGATCTTGCTCCAGTCGCCGTTCAGCACCACGCCGCCGGGCAACTGCTGCGTGCTGGTGTCGTAGGGCACTTTCTCGTAGGTGCCGTAGTCGGCCACGTTGGTGGCCGACAGGCCGCCGCCGTACAGCCAGCCGGCCTGTTTGTACAGCGTGCCGATGGCCAGCACGTCGGGGATGTAGACGTTCTTGTTGAATTCGATGATCTCGTCGATGCGGGCCTTGACGAAGTTCAGGCGCTCCATGTTGATGGGCGCGCCGGCGGCCATGTCGCCGTCGAGGTTGATGGCGCAGGGCACGCCGCCGACCAGGTAGTTCGGGTGCGGGTTCTTGCCGCCGAAAATGGTGTGGATCTTGACCCAGTCTTTTTGCAGGTCCAGCGCCTCCAGGTAGTGCGTGGTGGCCATCAGGTTGGCCTCGGGCGGCAGCACATAGGCCTTGCTGCCCCAGTAGGCGTTGCTGAAGGGGCCCAGCTGACCGCTTTCGACGAACTTCTTCAGGCGGTTCTGGACATCACGGAAGTAACCCGGTGACGACAGGGGGTGGGACGGCGAGACCAGCTGTTGCAACTCGCTGGTGCGCTTGACGTCGGCCTTCAGGGCCGAGACCACGTCCACCCAGTCCAGCGCGTGCAGGTGGTAGAAGTGCACCGCATGGTCGTGCACCTGCAGCGTCTTGGCCATCATTTCGCGGATCAGGTGGGCGTTGAGCGGAATGCGGATGCCCAGCGCGTCCTCGACGGCGCGCACACTGGTCAGCGCGTGGCAGCCGGTGCAGACACCGCAGATGCGCTCGACAAAGGCCCAGGCGTCGCGCGGATCGCGCCCTTTCAGGATCACCTCCAGGCCGCGCCACATGGTGCCGGTGGACACGGCGTTGCGGATCACGTTCTGCGCGTCGAGGTTGACCTCCACGCGCATGTGCCCTTCGATGCGGCACACCGGGTCGACCACCACGCGGCGGCCTGAGTTGTCGAGCTTGAAGCCCTGGGTTTCGTAAGCGACTGCCATCTTGATGTTCCTTGGGGTGGGGCGTCGGGTTCTCGATCAGGCGCCGTGTCCGGCGTCGGCCTGGGTGTTGCCCGCTGGGCGCGACGAGGGCTGCGCCGCGCGCTTGATGGCCGAGGCCGCGGCGTGCGCCACCACGGCGGCGCCCACCACGCCGGCGGCGGTGGCGCCCACCTTGTCGGCGGTCGATTCGATGCCGAACTGGTGGATGTTGGTCAGGCGGTCGTAGAACGAGCCCTTGTCCCAGAAGCCGTCTTCCGAGCAGCCGATGCAGCCGTGGCCGGCCTTGATCGGGAAGCTCGTGCCTTCGTTCCACATCACGGTGGAGCAGGCGTTGTAAGTGGTCGGGCCCTTGCAGCCGACCTTGTAGAGGCAGTAGCCGCGGCGTGCCGATTCGTCGTCGAAGGCTTCCACGAACTGGCCGGCGTCGAAGTGCGGCCGGCGGTAGCACTTGTCGTGGATGCGCTGGCTGTAGAACATCTTCGGGCGGCCCTGGCGGTCCAGCTCGGGGATGCGGTCGAAGGTCAGCATGTAGGTGATCACGCCGGTCATCACCTCGGCGATCGGCGGGCAGCCGGGCACCTTGATGATGGGCTTGTCGGTGATGACCTTGTCGATGGGCGTGGCGCGCGTGGGGTTGGGCTTGGCGGCCTGCACGCAGCCCCAGGAAGCGCAGGAACCCCAGGCGATGATGGCCTTGGCGTCCTTGGCGGTGTGCTTGAGCTTTTCGACAAACGGCCGGCCGGCCTGGATGCAGAACATGCCGTCTTCGTTCAGCGGCGGGTTGCCCTCGACGGCCAGGATGTAATTGCCCTTGTACTTCTCGATGATCTGCGCCAGCACTTCCTCGGCCTGGTGACCGGCGGCGGCCATCAGCGTGTCGTCGTAGTCGAGCGAGATCATGGACAGCACCACATCCTTGGCCAGCGGGTGGGCCGAGCGGATGAAGCTCTCGGTGCAGCAGGTGCATTCCAGGCCGTGCAGCCACAGCACCGGCGTGCGCGGCTTGTTTTCCATGGCGTGGGCGATCTGCGGCACGAAAGCGGGCCCCAGGCCCAGCGAGGTGGCCGTCAACGAACAATATTTCATCAGGCTGCGGCGGGAAATGCCCTTGCGGCGCATCACCTCGTAGAAGGTCTCCATCGTGCGGTCTCCTGTTGTGGTGCCAGACAGGGATACAACTTTGATGCCAGAACCCATGCCACCTAGGGAAAGTCCGGGGAGGAGCCGGCAAGTGCTTGATGCGATGGAGGTTTTTTTTTCCCACCACACTGCGGGTGGTGGTGCCCGGCGTCTGGGGTGCAAAGTCTGTTTGCAGTGGCGGGGGCAAACTGAAAGGCGATGAATCACCCGGGGCGGCGGCGCGGTGTTGCAAACGGCCTGCGCTGGCGTCTGGTCAAAACGGCTGTGCCCGCCTTGCCCCGCGCCGATCTGACGGCAGGGCAAGGCGGGCACAGTGGTTGCCGCCTGGGGCTTGGCTACTTGGCCTGGTAGCGCCGCGCCATGTCGTCCAGGTCGAGCACCGGGATGCGGCAGGCCTGGCCGGCGCAGCCAAAGGCCTCGAAGCGCGCCTTGCAAATGCCGCGTGCCGCTTTTTTGGCCGCTGCCAGCGCCTTGCGGGGGTCGAACTCGCCCGGCCGTTGGGCGAACAGCTCGCGCATGGCGCCGGTCATGGCCAGGCGAATGTCGGTGTCGATGTTGATCTTGCGCACGCCCTGCCTGATGCCGCGCACGATCTCTTCCACCGGCACGCCGTAGGTTTCCTTGATGTCGCCGCCGTACCGCCGAATGATGGCCAGCCACTCTTGCGGCACGCTGGACGAGCCGTGCATCACCAGGTGGGTGCCTGGAATCCGCTCGTGGATCGCCGCAATGCGGTCGATGGCCAGAATGTCGCCGGTCGGTTGGCGCGTGAACTTGTAGGCGCCGTGGCTGGTGCCAATGGCAATCGCCAGCGCGTCCACCCCGGTTTTTGCCACGAAATCCTTGGCCTGATCGGGGTCGGTCAGCAACATGTCGCGCGACAGCTTGCCGACCGCGCCCACGCCGTCTTCCTCGCCCGCCTCGCCGGTTTCCAGCGAGCCGAGGCAGCCCAGTTCGCCTTCCACCGACACGCCCACGGCGTGCGCCATCTCCACCACGCGGCGGGTGACGTCGACGTTGTACTCATAACTGGCCGGCGTTTTGGCGTCTTCGCGCAGCGAGCCGTCCATCATCACGCTGGTAAAGCCCGAACGAATGGCCTGCACGCACACCGCCGGGCTGGCACCGTGGTCCTGGTGCAGCACGATGGGCAGGCTAGGGTGCGCCTCGGCGGCGGCCAGCACCATGTGGCGCAGGTAGGGCTCGCCCGCGTACTGGCGTGCGCCCGCGCTGGCTTGCAGGATCACCGGGCTGTCGGTTTCCTGGGCCGCTTCCATGATGGCGTGGATCTGCTCCAGGTTGTTGACGTTGAAGGCCGGCACGCCGTAGCCGTGGTCGGCGGCGTGGTCCAGCACTTGTCGTAGGGAAGCCAAGGCCATGAGGTTCTCCTTTTATGGGTTAAAAATGCCATATGCCGGCGTGAAATAACGCCATGCAGCTATGAATTTGTGAGTTATTCAGCGCGCTGCCGGCGCGCAAGAATGTCCAGCGCCGGCAAGGTCTTGCCCTCCAGCACCTCCAAAAACGCCCCACCGCCGGTCGAGATGTAGCCCACGTCCTTGTCGATGCCGTACTTGGCAATCGCCGCCAGCGTGTCGCCACCACCGGCAATGCTGAACGCGCTGCTGCGGGCAATCGCCTGGGCAATGGTTTGGGTGCCGCCCTCGAACGGCGCCATCTCGAACACCCCCACCGGGCCGTTCCAGACAATCGTGCCGGCCTGCATCAGCTGCCC
>JAIUOM010000175.1 GCA_020161215.1 Pseudomonadota bacterium | reverse complement strand
CCCCTTGCCCAACTCCCTTATCACGCGGTACTTGCCGATTGTTTCCATTCTCGATATCTGAGAAAACACAGGGAATTATCGTAGCACGCTCGTATTCGCCCGGAAGCAGTTTCAACCATAAAGAAATTTACCGCCGGGGTCTTGAAACCCGGGAAAACGCCTCCAGATAGCGAAAAGATTTTTTGGAGAAACCTGCATGTCCAACCCCGAAAACGCCCAGGAAGCCATGCTGGGCAATGAACCCGCTACCGAACAGGCAACTGCCGAAGCAGCGCCTGCCCCCAACGTCGATACCATTCCCAGCGTCGAAGAGCAGTTCAAGGCGCTCGAGCTGAAGGCAGCCGAGCACTACGACGCATGGCTGCGCGCCAAGGCCGAGGGCGAGAACATCCGCCGCCGTGCCCAGGACGACATTTCCAAGGCCCACAAATTCGCTGTCGAAAAGTTTGCCGGCGAACTCCTGGCCGTCAAGGACAGCCTGGAGGCCGCGCTGGCCGTTCAGGAACAGACCGTCGACAGCTTCAAGTCCGGCGTCGAACTGACCCTCAAGCAACTGGTCTCCGCCTTCGAGAAGAATGCGCTGAACGAGGTCAATCCGGTCGGCGAAAAATTCGATCCGCACAAGCACCAAGCCATCGGCATGGTTGATTCCGAGCAGGAAGCCAACACCGTGGTCACCGTGCTGCAAAAGGGCTACACCATCGCCGAGCGGACGCTGCGTCCGGCTCTGGTCATGGTCGCCAAGGGCAAATAACCCACTTGAAATCGGGGGCATCGCCCCCAACTCACGAACATCAGTAATTAACCTATCAAGGAACGAATCATGGGCAAGATCATCGGCATCGACCTCGGAACGACTAACAGCTGCGTGGCCATCATGGAAGGCGGCCAGCCCAAGGTCATCGAAAACGCGGAAGGCGCGCGCACCACGCCGTCCATCGTCGCCTACCAGGAAGACGGCGACATCCTGGTCGGGGCATCGGCCAAGCGTCAGGCCGTCACCAACCCGCGCAACACCATCTACGCCGTCAAGCGCCTGATCGGCCGCAAGTTCGACGAGAAAGAGGTGCAAAAGGACATCCACCTGATGCCCTACGAGATCGTCAAGGCCGACAACGGCGACGCCTGGGTCGAGGTGCGCGGCAAGAAGCTGGCACCCCAGCAAATCAGCGCCGAAATCCTGCGCAAGATGAAGAAAACCGCCGAGGACTACCTGGGCGAGCCCGTCACCGAGGCCGTCATCACCGTGCCGGCCTACTTCAACGACAGCCAGCGCCAGGCCACCAAGGACGCCGGCCGCATCGCCGGGCTGGAAGTCAAGCGCATCATCAACGAACCGACGGCGGCCGCGCTGGCCTTTGGCCTGGACAAGCAAGCCAAGGGCGACCGCAAGATCGCCGTCTACGACCTGGGCGGCGGCACCTTCGACGTCTCGATCATCGAGATCGCCGACGTCGATGGCGAAAAGCAGTTCGAGGTGCTGTCCACCAACGGCGACACCTTCCTGGGCGGCGAGGACTTCGACCAGCGCATCATCGACTACGTGATCGGTGAGTTCAAGAAGGACCAGGGCGTCGACCTGTCCAAGGACGTGCTGGCGCTGCAACGCCTGAAGGAAGCCGCCGAGAAGGCCAAGATCGAGCTGTCCTCCAGCGCCGCCACCGACATCAACCTGCCCTACATCACGGCCGATGCCTCGGGTCCCAAGCACCTGAACATCAAGCTCACCCGCGCCAAGCTGGAAAGCCTGGTCGAGGAGCTGATCGAGCGCACCATCGCGCCCTGCCGCACCGCCATCAAGGACGCCGGCGTGGCCGTGGGTGACATCAGCGACGTGATCCTGGTCGGCGGCATGACCCGCATGCCCAAGGTGCAGGACAAGGTCAAGGAATTCTTCGGCAAGGAGCCGCGCAAGGACGTCAACCCCGATGAGGCCGTGGCCGTCGGCGCCGCCATCCAGGGCCAGGTGCTCTCCGGCGACCGCAAGGACGTGCTGCTGCTCGACGTCACCCCGCTGTCCCTGGGCATCGAAACCCTGGGCGGCGTGATGACCAAGATGATCACCAAGAACACCACCATCCCGACCAAGTTCGCGCAGACCTTCTCCACCGCCGACGACAACCAACCGGCCGTGACCATCAAGGTCTTCCAGGGCGAGCGCGAGATGGCCAGCGGCAACAAGCTGCTGGGCGAGTTCAACCTGGAAGGCATTCCGCCGGCTGCGCGCGGCCTGCCCCAGATCGAGGTGACCTTCGACATCGACGCCAACGGCATCCTGCACGTGTCGGCCAAGGACAAGGGCACGGGCAAGGAAAACAAGATCACCATCAAGGCCAACTCCGGTCTGTCCGAGTCCGAGATCCAGCAGATGGTCAAGGACGCCGAGCTGAACGCCGACGAGGACAAGAAGAAACTCGAGGTCATCCAGGCGCGCAACCAGGGCGATGCCATGGTGCACAGCGTGCGCAAGACGCTGGGTGAGCACGGCGACAAGCTGGACGCTGGCGAGAAAGAGAAGATCGAGGCCGCCATCAAGGACCTGGAAGAAGCCCTCAAGGGCGACGACAAGGCCGTGATCGAGTCCAAGACCGAGGCCCTGATGTCGGCCAGCCAGAAGCTGGGCGAGAAGATGTACGCCGACGCCCAGGCCGCGGCACAGGCCGCCGGCGCGGCCGGTGGCGCACCGGGCGGTGCGCCGGGCGCCAGCGCCGCGGCGGCCGACGACAACGTCGTGGACGCCGAGGTCAAGGAAGTCAAGAAGGGCTGATGCGGCCCCCAGGGCGTGTGCCGCTCGCCAGCGGGCACGCCTTTTTTCAATCACGCCGCGCGAGGGATTCCCGGAATCGCTCGGCGCGGCTTTGTGTTGTGTGAAGAACGCGAGAGAGTTTGCAGATGGCCAAGCGCGATTACTACGAAGTACTGGGTGTGCCCAAGAACGCCTCCGAAGAGGAAATCCGGAAGGCGTATCGCAAGCTGGCGATGAAATTCCACCCCGACCGCAACCAGGGTGATGCGCAGAACGCGGAGATCAAGTTCAAGGAGGCCAAGGAAGCCTACGAGATGCTGTCCGATCCGCAAAAGAAGGCCGCCTACGACCAGTACGGCCACGCCGGCGTGGACCCGAACATGCGCGGCGGCCCGGAGGGTTTTGGCGGCTTCGCCGAGGCCTTTGGCGACATCTTCGGCGACATCTTCGGCGCCGCCGGAGCACGCGGCGGACGTGGCGGCGGGCGGCAGGTGTACCGGGGCGCCGACCTCAGCTACGCCATGGAAGTCACCCTGGAAGAGGCCGCCGCCGGCAAGGAAGCACAGATTCGCATCCCCAGTTGGAGCGACTGCGACACCTGCCACGGCTCGGGCGCCAAGCCCGGCACCAGCGCGACCACCTGCGGCACCTGCCACGGCCAGGGCGTGGTGCAGATGCGCCAGGGCTTCTTCAGCGTGCAGCAGACCTGCCCGCACTGCCGCGGCACCGGCAAGCTCATCAAGGAGCCTTGCGGCACCTGCCATGGCCAGGGCAAGGTCAAGCAGCAAAAAACGCTGGAGGTAAAAATCCCCGCCGGCATCGACGACGGCATGCGCATCCGCAGCGTCGGCAACGGTGAGCCGGGCACCAACGGCGGCCCGCCGGGCGATCTGTTCATCGAAATCCGCCTGAAAAAGCACGACATCTTCGAGCGCGACGGCGACGACCTGCACTGCGTGGTGCCGATCGGCTTTGCCACCGCCGCGCTGGGCGGTGAGATCGAGGTGCCCACGCTGGACGGCAAGGCGGCCATCGACATCCCGGAGGGCACCCAGGCCGGCAAGCAGTTCCGCCTGCGCGGCAAGGGCATCAAGGGCGTGCGTTCCAGCTACCCGGGTGACCTGTACTGCCACATCAGCCTGGAGACCCCGGTGAAACTCACCGAACACCAGCGCAAGCTGCTCAAGGAGTTCGACGAATCGCTCAGGAAAGGTGGGCCCAAGCACTCCCCCAGCGCCGAAAGCTGGACCGACCGGCTGAAGAGCTTTTTCGGGGCCTGAGCGCGAGCGCCAACCCCGTGCCACCGACCGCCCCGACCCAAGCGGGGGCGTGGCGGCTCTTGGTCAGGCCAGTATGTTCGAGCCAACAGGTGGTAGGCGACCGACCTTGTCCCTGACCTCGCCCATGGCCAGGTGTCGCGGAACCCGTGCCGGCCCGCGCCCATCCACTAAGATGGCCGCAGCCTGATTTCCTTGAATTCGCGCCCTCCCGGCCGCCCTACCGTGCCCCTGTCCTCTCGCTCCAAGCCGCTGCCCCCCTCACTTTCCCCGCGCGCGCGCCGCCGCTCCCTGGGCACCGGCAGCGCCATCGTGCTGGTGGTGCTGTGGATCGCCAGTATCGGCAACCTGCCGCTGTGGCGCGCCCTGGCCGCGCTGCCTGAGTTGGGCGATGCGCGCGGCCTGGCTTTCGGGGTGGCCTTCGGGGTCGGCATCGCAGCCTTTCAGATCGCGCTGCTGAGCCTGCTGGCCTGGCGCTGGACGCTGAAGCCGGTGCTGACGGTGTTTCTGCTGTCGGCCGCCGCCGGCGCCTACTTCATGCTGACCTACGGCGTGGTGATCGACCGCAGCATGATGGTCAACGTGCTGCTGACTGACACGCGCGAGGCCACCGAACTGTTCAGCCTGCGCATGCTGGTCATCCTGCTGTTGCTGGGTGTGCTGCCGGTGGCACTGCTCTGGCGCACGCCCCTGCGCTGGGCTGGACCGCTTCGGCAACTGGGCCGCAATGCAATGCTTTTGGTAGCAGGCCTGGCTGTATTGGCGCTGGCTGTCGGCATTTTCTTTCAGGATTTGTCGGCCACCATGCGCAACCACACACAGCTGCGCTACCTGATCAATCCGATGAATTCCTTTTACGCCCTGGCCATCATGGGGCGCCAGCCGATTCAGCGCAGCGGCGCCACCGTGCTGCCACTGGGCGAGGACGCCAGGGTGGCGCCCCTGCCGGCCGACGCCAAGCCGCCCCTGGTGATCATGGTACTGGGCGAGACCGCACGCGCCGACCACCTGGGCCTAAACGGCTACGAGCGCCCCACCACGCCCAAGCTGGCCGAGCGCGGGGTGGTCAGCCTGCGCAACGCCTGGTCGTGCGGCACCAACACCGCCGCCTCGGTGCCCTGCATGTTCTCGCACCTGGACCGCGAGGCCTTCGAGAACCGCCAGGCCAACACCGAGGGCCTGGTCGACGTGCTGCAGCGCGCCGGCTTGGCCGTGCTGTGGATCGACAACCAGCCTGGGGGCTGCAAGGGCGTGTGCGACCGCGTGCCGCGCGTGAGCTACCACGAGCTGCAGGTGCCTGGCCTGTGCCGCGACGACGAATGCTTCGACGAAGCCATGCTGCACGGCCTGCAGGAGCGCATCGACCAATTGCCGGCCGAGCGCCGGGCGCGCGGCGTGGTGGTGTTCATGCACCAGATGGGCAGCCACGGCCCGGCCTACTACAAGCGCACGCCGCCCGAATTCAAGAAATTCCAGCCCGAATGCACCACCAACGCGCTGCAGCAGTGCGAGCGCGAGGAGGTGGTGAACGCCTACGACAACACCATCGCCTACACCGACCACTTCCTGGCCACCACCATCGACTGGCTGAAGGCGCACGAGGCGCACTGGGCGCCGGCCCTGGTCTACGTGTCCGACCACGGCGAATCGCTGGGCGAAAACAACCTGTACCTGCACGGCCTGCCCTACCGCTTTGCCCCGGATGCCCAGAAACACGTGCCCTGGATCACCTGGTTGTCACCGCAGTTCGAGCAGCAAAGCGGCATCCGTCAGGGCTGCGTGGCCGAAAAACAGGACACGGAACTCTCGCACGACGAGTATTTCCACTCCGTGCTGGGCCTGCTCGACGTGCAAACCCAGGTGCTGAACCCCCAGCGCGACATCTACGGCGCCTGCCGCCCGGCCCAGCGCTGACCCGCGTCAGAACAGCGCCTGCTGCGCCGACAAAGCCGCCGGCCGAAAGCCCGACATGTCCAGCGGAATGCGCTCGGCGTTGAAGCCGTGGCGCCGGCAGGCGGCGGCAAAGCGCTGACCGAGCAACTCGGCCCACACCCCACGGCCCTGCATGCGCTGGCCCCAATCGCTGCGGTAGTCCTTGCCGCCACGCATCTCGCGCACCCGCGCCATCACGCGCGCCGCCCGTTCCGGAAAATGCACCCCCAGCCACTGCTGGAACAGCTCCGACAACTCCCAGGGCAGGCGCAGCACGGTGTAGAAGGCACGCCGCGCGCCGGCGGCCCAGGCGGCGGCCAGCACCTGCTCCATGTCGTCGTTGATGAACGGGATTTGCGGCGCCACGCTCACCCCCACCGGTACGCCGGCGTCGGCCAGCGCGCGGATGGTGCGCAGGCGCCGCTCCGGCGCGGCGGCACGCGGCTCGAGGATGCGCGCCAGCGCCGTGTCCAGCGTGGTGACGGTGACGTAGATACCGGCCAGACCACGCGCCGCCATGGGCGCGATCAGATCCAGATCACGCTCCACCTCGCTGGACTTGGTGACCAGGGAGAACGGATGCGCGCACCGCCCCAACACCTCGATGACGCCGCGCGTGAGCTTCAACTCGCGCTCCACCGGCTGATAGCAATCGGTGGCCGAACCGATATTGATCATCGACGGCTTGTAACGCGGCGCGGCCAGCTCGCGCGCCAGCACTTCGGCGATGTTGCGCTTGGCGATCAGGCGGGTCTCGAAATCCAGCCCCGGGGACAGCCCCAGATAACTGTGCGTGGGCCGCGCGAAGCAGTAGATGCAGCCGTGCTCGCAGCCGCGGTAGGGGTTGACCGTGTGGTCGAACGGAATATCGAGCGAATCGTTCGTGGTGATGGCGCTGCGGGCGTCCTCCAAGCGCAGTTCGGTGCGTGGCAAGCTCCCTTCCGCCAGTGACAGGGGCGCCCAGCCGTCGTCGACACTTTCGCGCCCCTGCGACTCGAACCGATGGGGCAAGCGAGAAACCGCGCCGCGACCCTTGTGCAGGGTGAGGGGCAACGGAACCGGTGATGTCGGATCAGCAGGTGAGCGAGGCACGGTAAAAACTCATGAATATGTATATTTATACAGTAAACATGGGTGGGCCGCCACGTTCGTTGCGTGCGCATCTGTTCAGGCTGGCCGGGAACCCGTCGCGCTGGGGCTTGAGTTGGCGGGTCACCGTGACACCGGCGTTCGCCATCCTCGCCCAGCTGTTCGCCGTGCTGCGCTACCTTGGCACCCTGTTCCTGGTAGTGCTGTTGCCCCGGCGCTCAGCCTGCGCCGTCGAGGGCCACGCGGCAGGCCTTGCCGCTGCGCCCGCGCGGCACTTCGCAGCCGTGCTCGCCCAGCACCCGGATCGGCGCCGCGCCCTGCAGCACGGCGAACTGCTGCAGCGCGTCGCGGCAGCGGTCGACCGCCATCCTGGCCTCATCGCCCTGCATCGGCACCCGCAGCACGAGGATGTCGGGCTCGCGCTGCTGAAGCTGGAAGTCGAACACGCCGCCCTCCTCCTCGATCACGGTGCACAGCGCCAGCGGCAGCAGGCTCACCGTCTGGCCCTTGCGCTGCGCGGGCACGCGCAGCACGTCGTCGCGCCGGCCCTGCACTTCGAGCACCGGCATGGGCGAGCCGCAGGCGCAGCGCCCGCCGTGCAGCGTGACCTGATCGCCCAGGTCGTAGCGGATCAAGGGCTGCACCATGTTGGCCAGGTTGGTGAGCAGCACGCTGTGCGAACGCGTGCCCGGCGGCACCGGCCGCAGGTTCTCATCAACCGGCTCCAGCAGCACCCAGTCTTCGTTGACGTGCAGATGGCCGTGCGCGCACTCCCAGGCGATGGGCAGGAACTCCGACGTGCCGTAGCTGTTGCGC
>JAIUOM010000174.1 GCA_020161215.1 Pseudomonadota bacterium | reverse complement strand
GTCCAGATCGTGCACCGGCGCACCCACCCGCACCGGCTTGGCCGGCTTGCCGTCGACCGAAATCAGCGCCGCGCCACGACCGTCGTGGGTCAGCAGGCCACGCAAGGCCAGGCGGCCGAGCAGGTCCGGGGCCGGCGTGGCCGACGCGGTGGTCACCGCCCCCAGGGCGCGCGCCAACGCCTGGGCGTCCACCGCCACGCCCCCCGTGCCGCCACCGGCCGGCGGCGTGTCGGACGGCGCGCCCGCGCCCCCCAGGCGCAAGGCCCAGAACAGCACGCTGCCGGCCGCCAGGGCCCAGATCAGCAGCGTGGCCAGCCCGAGCAGCGGGCGTGCGAATCGACCGGACTTCATGGCGGAGGGGGCGCGCGAAAGCTCATCACCGGACGATTATCATTGAAGCTTGCCCTGCGGGCCCCGCCCCGAGCCCGCAGGCCACCCATCGGCGCGGGTCCGGCAGCCTAGTACTACAACCCCGAAGTATCGAAACATGAAATCGTGCCTTCGCACGCATGGCGGCGTTGCAAATCCTCGCAATAGCAATGGCTATTGCTGCGGTTTGCGTCTTGCCCTGCGCGCAAATCCATCGATTTCATTGCGTTCCTCTACTTCAGGGTTGCAGTACTAGTGCCGGCCACCGCCCCGCCAACGCCACCCTGCCGCCGACCATGACCGCCCTGCCACGCCTTGTCACCCGCCTGCGCCGCGCCGCCGGCTTCACCCTGATCGAGCTGATGGTGGTGCTGGTCATCATCGGCGTGCTGGCCGCGCTGATCGTGCCCAACGTGCTGGACCGCACCGACGACGCCCGCGCCACCGCCGCCCGCACCGACGTGCACAACATCATGCAGGCGCTCAAGCTGTACAAGCTCGACAACCAGCGCTTTCCCACCGCCGAGCAGGGCCTGCAGGCCCTGGTGGCGCGCCCCAGCGTGGCGCCGGCGCCCATGAACTGGAAGCCCTACCTGGAAAAACTGCCCAACGACCCCTGGGGCCAGCCCTACCAGTACCTGAACCCCGGCGTGCGTGCCGAGGTCGACGTGATGAGTTTTGGCGCCGACGGCAAGAGCGGCGGCGAGGGCAAGAACGCGGACGTGGGCAGTTGGCAGTGACACGCCCCCCCCTGAGGCGCTGGCGCGCCTTCCCCCCAGGGGGACGGCGCCTGTGGCCGGGCCAAGCCCGCTCCACGGCGCCTGCTGGGCTGACCTGCTCCGCGGCCATTTGGCATGCTGAATCAACGGCTTCCCGCTCCGCAGCCGCTCGAGGCCCGGAAAACGCCGAATCAACCCCGTCCCGCGCCGCCCGCTGGGCTGGCTGGCTCGGCGGCCCCTCGATGTCCGGGGCACCACGGCCGACCCCTGGGGTGCAGGCCACGTGGTGAACTGGCGTGCCGAATACTACTGAATTCATAGCTGCCCAGGATTACCGGGCGCCGACCAACGGCCGATTTGGCTTCAAATTTGGGCGCGGCTTCACCTTGCTGGAGCTGATGGTGGTGGTGGCCATCATCGCGCTGGGCACGGCACTGGTCAGCCTGGCGCTGCCGAGCGGCGAGGGCGCCACGCTGGCGCGCGAGGCCGAGCGTCTGGCGGCGGTGCTGGAGTCGGCGCGCGCCCAGTCGCGCGCCGCCGGCGTGCCGGTGCGCTGGCGCGCCACGCCTGGCGGCTTCGTGTTCGACGGCCTACCGGCCAGCGCGCCGCCGCTGCCCAAGCGGTGGCTGGACGATCGCACGGTGGCGATCGGCAACGCGCCCCTGTGGCTGGGGCCAGACCCGATCATCGGCGCCCAGGCCGTGGCGCTGCGCCGCGCCGACGGCCAAGGCCCGGTGCTGCGCGTGGCCACCGACGGGCTGCGCCCCTTCGGCGTCGAGCGGCTGCCATGAACCGCGTGCGCGGCTTCACCCTGATCGAGGTGCTGGTGGCCCTGACCATCACCGCCATCGCCCTGGTGGCGGGCCTGAAAGCCACCGCCGCGCTGACCGACAACGCCGAGCGCCAGGGCGCCGTGCTGCTGGCCCAGCTGTGCGCCGAGAACAAGCTGATCGAGCTGCGCCTGGCGCGCCAGTTGCCCGGCGTGGGCGACGCCGTCAGCGACTGCCCGCAGGCCGGGCGCCTGTTCCAGGTCACGCAAAGCGTGCGGCCCACGCCCAACCCCAACTTCCGGCGCGTCGACGCCAACGTCAGCGAACGCGGCAGCTTCGTCGTGCGCGTGACCACCATCGTGGGACGCAATTGAAGCCTTTTCACCTGGTGGCCGGCGTCCACGCATCCTCAAAAGCTACATTTTCGGTAGCGATTTCAAGGCGTCGCAAGGCCGGCTTCACCCTCATCGAGGTGCTGGTCGCGCTCAGCCTCCTGGCCGTGATGGCGGTGCTCAGTTGGCGCGGCATCGACGGCATCACGCGCGCGCAGGCCGCCACCCAGCGCTACACCGACGAGGTGCTGACCCTGCAGGCCGGCCTGGGCCAGTGGCGCGCCGACCTGGACGCCATGATGGTCTGGCCCACCCCGGCCGGCGCCGACGCCGCCCGGCTGCCGCCGCAGCACAGCCTGGTCTGGAACGGCAGCCTGCTGCGCATCACCCGCCAGGACAGCGGCGAGCCCGGCGCCGGCCTGCGCGTGGTGGCCTGGGCGCGGCGCGAGGTAGACGGCCGCTGGCTGCGCTGGCAGTCCCAACCGGTGCGTTCGCACGCCGCCTGGGACGCCGCCTGGCAGGCCGCCGAAGGCTGGGGCCGCGCGCCCGTGCCGGTGGCCGTTGGCGGCGCGCAGGCGGTGGAAGTGGCCACGCTGCAGGACTGGCAATTGTTTTATTACCGCAACAACGCCTGGAGCCACCCGTTGTCCAGCGCCGCCGAAGGCGCCCAGAACACCCAGGCCCTGCCCGACGCCGTGCGCCTCAACCTCACCCTGGCGCCCGGCCAGAGCCTGAGCGGCCCCGTCGTGCTGGACTGGGTGCAACCCGGCTACGGAGGCGGGACATGACCCACGGCCCTGTTCACCCAGCCCCTTCCCAAGGCAGCGCACCTCGCGCAGCACGGGAGCATGGGGCCAACCACCCGACCGCCAGGCCGCTCCTAAGACCGGGTGCGGCCCCCTCGGGGGGCAGCGCGCCACGCGCAGCGGAGCAGCGTGGGGGCCACCACCCGACCGCCGGGCCGCTCTCAAGGCCGGGTGCGGCCCCCCGGGGGGGCAGCGCACCTCGCGCAGCGGGGGAGCGTGGGGGCCACCACCCGCCGCCGGGCCGCCCCAAGGCGGGTGCGGCCCCCTCGGGGGGCAGCGCACCTCGCGCAGCGGGGGAGCGTGGGGGCTACAGACAATCCGGTGCCGCCCTCCTCGCCGCCATGCTCACCGTGACCCTGGTCGCCACCCTGGCCGCCGCCGCGCTGTGGCGCCAATGGCGTGGCGTGGAGGTGGAGGCGGCCGAGCGCGCGCGCGTGCAGTCGGCCTGGATTTTGAACGGCGCGCTCGACTGGGGGCGGCTGATCCTGGGCGGCGACCTGCGCGAATCGAATGTCGACCACCTGGGCGAGCCCTGGGCCGTGCCGCTGGCCGAAGCGCGCCTGTCCACCTTCCTGGCCGCCGGCGAGGCCAGCACCGAGGTCGACCGCGACGCCTTCCTGTCTGGCCAGATCACCGACCTGCAGTCGCGCCTGAACCTGATGAACCTGGTGGTCGGCGACACCGATTCGCGCACCCGCGCGCTGCTGCGCTTTCAGCGTCTGTTCGAGCTGCTGCGCCTGCCCAATGGCGAGCTGGCCACGCTGCGCGACAACCTGTCGCGCGCACAGGCCGCCCAGCGCGGCGAGGACGGCTCGGCCAACGCCGACGCGCCGCTGCTGCCGCGCCGGCTTGATCAATTGGCCTGGCTGGGCGTGGCGCCGGCCACGCTGGCCACGCTGCGCCCCTACGTCACCTTGCTGCCGCCCATCAACAACGTGATCACCCCAATCAACCTGAACACCGCCAGCGCCCCGGTGATCCTGGCCGCCGTGCCGGAGCTGGACGAGGCCGGCGCCCAGCGCCTGGTGGCCCAGCGCGAGCGCAGCTACTTCCGCAACAGCAGCGACGCGCTGGCCACCGTTGGCGCGCCCGGCGCCGACGGCTCCTGGACCACGGTGTTGTCCAACTTCTTCGAGATCCGCGCGCGCCTGCGCCTGGACGACATCGCGCTGGAAGAGCTGGCCGTGGTGCAGCGCCAGCAGACGCCGCAGCGGCGCGAGGTCAACGTGCTGTGGCGCGAGCGCGTGGCGCTCAGCGTGCCACCGGGCGGCGCCGCGCCGCAAGCACGTTGAACACCCTGGCGCGCCGGGCCATGCCGCCTACAATGCGCCCGACCCCGCCATGAGCCTGCTCCTCGTCCTGCTGCCTCCGGGCCCTCCGGGCAGCTACCCCTACGCCCACTCGTTCGACGGCCAGTCCGTGCCCGAGCACGGCAGCGCCGTGCCAGCGCTGCTGCCGGCCGCCCGGCGGGGGGTGGAAGTGGTGGCGGTGCTGCCGGCGGCGCAACTGTCCTGGCACCGCGTGTCCCTACCCAAGGGCGTCGGGCGCGGCTCGCCGCGCCTGCGCGCCACGCTGGCCGGCCTGCTCGAAGAACAACTGCTGGACGACCCGGGCGATCTGCATTTCGCCCTGGAACCCGGCGTGCCGGCCGGCGCCGCCGCCTGGGTGGCCGTGTGCCGGCGCGACTGGCTGCACGCGCACCTGCAGGCGCTGGACGCGGCCCAGCGCCCGGCGGCCCGGATCGTGCCCGAACTGGCGCCGCGCGCCGACGGGCTTGAGCTGACCGTCGTCGGCGAGCCCGAGCGCGCCCAGGCCCTGGCCAGCGGCGGCCCGGCGCCCGGCATGGCCCAGTTGCTGCCGTTCAACGCCGCCACCCTGGCGCTGCTGGGCAGCGTCGACGCGCAAGCCGCGCCGCCGCTGCTGCGCGCCGAACCGGCGGTGGCCGAGCTGGCCGAGCAGACGCTGCAGCAAGCCGTCACCCTGGTGCAGCCGGCGCAGCGCCTGCTGGAGGCCAGCCGCGGCCCCTGGGACCTGGCCCAGCTGGAGCTGGCCAGCGGCGGCGGCGCGCGCGCGGCACGCCGCGCCGGCGCGTTCTGGCGCGACTTTCTGCACGCCCCGGCCTGGCGCCCGGCGCGCTGGGGCCTCGGCCTGCTGCTGCTGGCGCAGCTGGTCGGCCTGAACCTGTGGGCCTGGCGCACCCAGGACGAGCTGGCGGCGCGCCGCGCCAACATCGAGGCCACGCTCACCGACAGCTTCCCGCAGGTCAAGGTGGTGGTCGATGCGCCGCTGCAAATGGCTCGCGAGGTCGCCAGCTTGCGCCAAGCCACCGGCGCGGCCTCGGCACGCGACCTGGAACCCCTGCTGGCCGCCCTCGGCCAAGCCACGCCGACCGTGCCGACGGCGATCGACTACAGCCCCGGCGAGTTGCGCCTGAAGGGTGTGCCGCTGAACGCCGACGCGCTCAGCCAAGCCAACCAGCGCCTGCGCCCGCTCGGCTACCAGCTGGGCACCGCCGGCGACAGCAGCGTGCTGCGCCAGGACAGCGCGCCATGACCGCCGACGCCCGCGCCCCATCGGCACGCGCCCGCCTGGGCAGCGCCTGGGCCGGCCTGGCCGCGCGCGAGCGCCGCCTGATCGCGTTGGCCGCCGGCGTGGTCGCCCTGGCCCTGCTGTGGTGGCTGACGCTGGCGCCGGCGCTGAACACCTTGCGCCAGGCCGATGCCCAGCGCGCCGAACTGCAGGCCCAGGCCCAGCGCATGCAGGCACTGAAAACCGAGGCCCAGGCCCTCAAGGATTTGCCACGCCTGGGCCGCGACGAGGCCCTGCGCGCGCTGGAAGCCTCGGTCCAGCAGCGCCTGCGCCCAAGCGCCCAGCTCAGCGTGGTCGGCGACCGCGCCCAGTTGGTGCTGAAGGACACGCCGGCCGACGCGCTGGCGCAGTGGCTGGCCGAAGCCCGGGTCAACGCCCGCGCCCTGCCGGTCGAGGCGCGCCTGACGCGCGGCGCCGGCGCGGCCCCGGGCGCGCCAGTGCTCTGGAGCGGCACCCTCAGCCTGGGCCTGCCGGCGCCATGACCGCGCGCCCAGAGCGTCTTGCGCCCCGTGCGGTCTGCCGGAGCGCCGCGCCGTGACCCCGCTGCGCCCACGCCGCGCCGGTACGCCCGCGTCGGCCGGCGCGCGCGCGCCCTGGGGCTGGGCGGCGCTCGGCGCGCTGATCGGCCTGGTGGGGGTGCTGACCACCGGCGCCCCGGCGCGCTGGCTGGCCGCCGGCCTGACCCAGGCCAGCGGCGGCATGGTCGAGCTGAGCGAACCCGAGGGCAGCCTGTGGTCGGGCTCGGCGCGGCTGCTGCTCACCGGCGGCGCCGGCAGCCACGACCGCGCCGCCCTGCCGGGCCGCGTGCGCTGGCGCATCGCGCCGGCGCTGACCGGCCTGACGGCCCGCGTCGACACCGATTGCTGCACCCCGGAAGGCGCGCTGGCGCTGGGCCTCAGCCCGCGCTGGGGCGGCGCCCGGCTGGTGCTGGGCGATGGCCGCTCGCTCTGGCCGGCCGACCTGCTGAGCGGCCTGGGCACGCCCTGGAACACCCTCGGGCTGGAAGGCGAGCTGGCGCTGGCCACGCGCGCGCTGCGCGTCGACTGGGTGGCCGGGCGCATGCAACTGACCGGCCAGGCCGAGCTGACCGTGCGCCAGCTGGCCTCGCTCCTGTCCACGCTGCGCCCGCTCGGCTCCTACCAGCTCCAGGTGACCGGCGACGAGGCGGTGCGGCTCGGCCTGTCCACCCTGGAAGGCGGGCTGCGCGTCAGCGGCAGCGGCCAATGGGTCGGCCAGCGCCTGCGCTTCAATGGCGAGGCGCAAGCCGCACCCGGGCTGGAAGCCCAACTGGCCAACCTGCTCAACTTGCTCGGCCGGCGCGCTGGCGACCGGGTTCTGATTTCACTGGGGTGACGACGCCCATGCCCCGCACCACCCCCACATCCCCCGACATGGCCGATTTCCCTGCCTTCGCGCCGCGCCGCGCCGATGCCTGCCACCTCGGGGCCAGGCCGGCCCGAGGGGCATTTGCTACAGTCCCCTTCGCCCGCTTCCGCTTTCCCGCCATGGCCCGTGCCCCCGCCCTCATGACCGACGCCCTGCATGTCCTCGCCGCCCAGGCCCGCGCCTGGCCCGCCGCGGCCTTGCTGGCCCTGGGCGCCCCCGGCCTGGCGCTGGCCGCCGACCCGGCGCCGAAAAGCCCCGCGCCGGAGCGCGCCGCGGTCCGGCCTGGCGCCAGCGTGACGCTGGATTTCGCCAACGCCGAGATCGACGCCGTGGCCCGCACCATGGCCACCCTGACCGGCCGCAACGTGGTGGTCGATCCGCGGGTGAAAGGCACGCTGAGCCTGACCAGCACCACCCCGGTCACGCCGGAGCAGGCGATGCGCCTGTTCGCCACGCAGCTGCGCACACAGGGTTTCGCGCTGGTCGACACCAACGGCATGCTGATCGTGCTGCCCGAGGCCGAGGCCAAGATGCAAAGCGCGACCGTGTCGGCCGGCGCCACGCCGGCCGCTGGCGGACAAATCGTGACGCAGATCTTCCGGCTGACGCACGAAAACGCCAACAACCTGGTGCCGATCCTGCGCCCGCTGATCAGCCCCAACAACACCATCAACGTCAACGCCGGCAACAACTCCATCGTCATCACCGACTACGCCGAGAACCTGCAGCGCCTGGGCCGCATCATCGCCGCGCTGGACGTGTCCAACGCCACCGGCGTCGAGGTGGTGCGCCTGCGCCACGCCGTGGCCTCGGATCTGGCGCCGCTGGTGGCGCGCCTGGTGGAGCCCGGCGGCAGCAGCGGTGGCGCCGGCGTGACCGCCCCGCCGCCCGGGCTGCCCGGCCAGCCCGCCC
>JAIUOM010000173.1 GCA_020161215.1 Pseudomonadota bacterium | reverse complement strand
CAGGCGTCGGCCACCCAGGGCGCCGGCAGCACGCGGCGGCGGCCATGGCCGCCGCGGCCGGTGACGGCGTCGGGCGGGTTGACTTCGCCATGGAAGATGACGATGCGCGCATCGGGCGGCGGCACCGGCATCCGCCAGTAGTTGCTCGGCCAGATCGGAATGCTGTGGTACTTGAAGCTGGGGCACCAGGTCGGCGGCCAGTAGCCCAGCTTGCCCTGGCGGTGCAGGAAATGCGAGAGAAAGTCCTGCTCGTTGCGGTATTCGCGCTGCACCTCGGCCAGGTGCGAGCGAAAGTAGGCCAGCACGTCGGCGTGCGCGCCCAGCTGGAAACGGTAGACGGACGAGTTGCCCACGATGCGCTGGCCAAAGCGCCAAAAGCGCGGGTAGTCGTGGATGATTAAAAATTCGCCCGGCTGGGTGAAGAAATCGTCCAGGCTGCCCACCACCACCACGTCCAGATCGAGAAACAGGGCGGTGCCGCGCAGACCGTGCAAGAGGTCGGCCTCGAAGGTGGTGAGTTTTTTCCAGGCGCCGTCGCGCTGGCCGGGCTTGAGGCGCAGGTTCAGCGGCGGAATGGGCTGGCAGCTGACCTCGGGGCGGATGCCGTTGGCGTCGTCGGTCAGGCAGACGAAGTTGAAATCACCCGACAGGTGACGGCGCACCATCCCGTACAGGCGATTGACGTACTCGGGGCCGTACTTGGTGCCCCATTTCATGCACAAAATGTGCCGCTGGCGCTGGTCAGGCATGCGCTAATAGCTCTTTATTCAGTAGCAAAAAAACAATCAATCGGAGCGCGATTTTTTGACCGATTTTTGCTTGGGTTGCGCCCTTTTCACTTTGCCGCCGGGGGTCAGGCGCTGGTTGCCCAGCACGCGCACCACGCGCACCTCGGGGCGCTGGCCGCCGCGCTTGCTGTATTTCAGCACCTTCACGTCCTTGGGCCCGGCGCCGCGCTCTTCGTCCTCGGGCCGCGCCTTGACGGGCTTGGGCCGCCACAGCACCAGCAGTTTGCCGATGTGCTGGATGGGCGCGGCGTTCAGCTCGTCGGCCAGTTGCTGGTAGATGGCGTCGCGCGCGGCGCGGTCGTCGCCCAGCACGCGGATCTTGATCAGGCCGTGGGCGGAGAGGGCCGCGTCGGTCTCTTTTTTGACGGCGGGCGTCAGGCCGTCGTTGCCGATCATGACCACGGGGTCGAGGTGGTGCGCGTCGGCGCGGTGCACCTTGCGTTGGGCGGGCGTCAGTTCAATGTGCGGCATAGGCCCGTATTATCGAGCCATGATTGATCCATCCATGCAGCGCAGGCCGGGAGGCTGGCGTTGAAAGTCAAATCCAAGAGCAAGAAGGTCAACAAAGCCTGGCTCAACGACCATCTGAACGACCCCTACGTCAAGCTGGCGCAGAAGGAGGGCTACCGCGCGCGCGCCGCCTACAAGCTGAAGGAGATCGACGAAACGCTGGGCCTTATCAAGCCCGGCCACCGGGTGGTGGACCTGGGCTCGGCGCCCGGCGCCTGGAGCCAGTACCTGCGCCGGCGTCTGTCGCCGGGCGGCGCGGCGGTGGGGGCGCTGAACGGCACCATCGTGGCGCTGGACATCCTGCCCATGGAGCCGATCGAGGGCGTCGGTTTTCTGCAGGGCGACTTCCGCGAGGACGAGGTGCTGGCGCGCCTGGATGAGGCCATGGGTGGCCAGCCGCTGGACGTGGTGGTGTCGGACATGGCGCCCAACCTCTCGGGCATTGAGTCCAGCGACTCGGCGCGCATCGCCCACCTGGTGGAGCTGGCGGTGGATTTCGCCACCCGCCACCTCAAGCCCGAGGGTGCACTGGTGGTCAAGGTGTTCCATGGCAGCGGCTACAGCCAGCTGGTGAAACTGTTCAAGGGGCACTTTCGGGTCGTCAAGCCGATCAAACCCAAGGCCTCGCGCGACAAATCAGCGGAAACCTTCCTGGTCGGCATCGGTCTGAAAGGGGATTGAGGCTTGATTCCGGTCAATTGACAGGCCGGGCAAACCCCGATGAACGTCAAAAAGCGGCAAAAAAGGCCCCCAATGACGTGCGTGCGGGCAGGGTTGTGGCTGTAAACCGCCGGTGTATTCGGTTGAAAAGCCTAGAATCGGTGCCATATGGCGGGCATCGCCGGATGAATTTCGACTGGAGCTTAAGGCCTTGAAGAATCAATGGTTTTCCAAGATCGCCGTGTGGATGGTGATCGCCATGGTGCTGTTTACCGTGTTCAAGCAAGTGGACGGCGGCCGCATGGCCAGCGCCAGCCACATGGCGTACTCGGACTTCCTGCAGGAAGTGCGCAGCAACCGCGTGAAAAGCGCCACCATTCAGGAAGGGCAGGGAGGCACCGACATCGTCGCCGTGATGAACGACGACCGCCGCGTGCGCACCCAGGCCACCTACCTGGACCGCGGCCTGGTCGGCGACCTGATCCACTACGGGGTCAAGTTCGACGTCAAGCCGCGCGAGGAAGGCTCGCTGCTGATGACCCTGCTGGTCAGCTGGGGCCCCATGCTGCTGCTGATCGGCGTGTGGGTGTACTTCATGCGCCAGATGCAGGGCGGCGGCAAGGGCGGGGCGTTCAGCTTCGGCAAGTCCAAGGCGCGCATGCTGGACGAGAACAACAACACCGTCACCTTCGCCGACGTCGCGGGTGCCGACGAAGCCAAGGAAGAAGTCAAGGAGGTCGTCGACTTCCTGAAGGACCCGCAAAAATTCCAGAAGCTCGGCGGTCGCATTCCGCGCGGTTTGCTGCTGGTCGGCCCGCCCGGCACCGGCAAGACGCTGCTGGCCAAATCGATTGCGGGCGAGGCCAAGGTGCCTTTCTTCAGCATCTCCGGCTCCGACTTCGTCGAGATGTTCGTCGGCGTGGGCGCGGCCCGCGTGCGCGACATGTTCGAAAACGCCAAGAAAAACGCGCCTTGCATCATCTTCATCGACGAGATTGACGCCGTGGGCCGCCAACGTGGCGCGGGCCTGGGCGGCGGTAACGATGAGCGCGAACAGACCCTCAACCAGATGCTGGTCGAGATGGACGGCTTCGAGACCAACCTGGGCGTGATCGTGGTGGCCGCCACCAACCGTCCCGACATCCTGGATGCCGCCTTGCTGCGCCCGGGGCGCTTTGACCGCCAGGTCTATGTCACGCTGCCCGACATCCGCGGCCGCGAGCAGATCCTGAACGTGCACATGCGCAAGATCCCGATCGGGCAGGACGTGAACCCCGGCATCATCGCCCGCGGCACGCCCGGCATGAGCGGCGCCGACCTGGCCAACCTGTGCAACGAGGCCGCGCTGATGGCCGCGCGCCGCAACGCGCGCGTGGTCGAAATGCAGGACTTCGAGAAGGCCAAGGACAAGATCTTCATGGGCCCCGAGCGCAAGAGCATGGTCATGCCCGAGGAAGAGCGCCGCAACACGGCCTACCACGAGTCCGGCCACGCGATGATCGGCAAGCTGCTGCCCAAGTGCGACCCGGTGCACAAGGTCACCATCATCCCGCGTGGCCGCGCGCTGGGCGTGACCATGAGCCTGCCCGAGAACGACCGCTACAGCTACGACAAGGAATACATGCTGCACCAGATCAGCATGCTGTTCGGTGGCCGCATCGCCGAGGAAGTGTTCATGAACCAGATGACCACCGGCGCCAGCAACGACTTCGAACGCGCCACCAACCTGGCGCGCGACATGGTCATGAAGTACGGCATGAGCGAGGCCATGGGCCCCATGGTGTACGCCGAGAACGAAGGTGAGGTGTTCCTGGGCCGCAGCGTCACCAAGACCACCAACATCTCGGAGGAAACCATGCAGAAAGTGGACGCGGAGGTGCGCCGCATCATCGATCAGCAGTACGCCCTGGCGCGCCGCCTGATCGAGGAAAACCAGGACAAGATGCACGCCATGGCCAAGGCGCTGCTGGACTGGGAAACCATCGACGGCGAGCAGCTCGACGACATCATGGCCGGCCGCGCGCCGCGTCCGCCCAAGGATTTCACGCCACGCGCGCCGTTCTCCGGCGGCAGTGGCAGCGGCGGCACTCCCGCGGCCAAGCCGGCCGATCCGGCACCGACGGTGGCCTGAAGCGGGCCAGGCGAACAGTCAGACGGGGCTTTGAGCCCCGTTTGACGTTTCCAACAGGGCTTTTTCCAGCATGCACTGGACAACCACACGCTTTCGGGTCGACCTGAGTCGGCCGCGGGTGATGGGCATTGTCAATGTCACGCCCGACTCGTTCTCCGACGGTGGCCAGCACGCCGATGCCTCCTCCGCGCTGCGCCATGCCGAGCAATTGCTCCGGGAGGGCGCCGATCTGCTGGACATTGGCGGCGAATCGACCCGCCCGGGCAGCCCGCCGGTGCCGCTGGCCGAGGAACTGCGGCGTGTGTTGCCGGTGGTGCGTGAGGCGTTGCGCCTGGGCGTGCCGATCTCGGTCGATACCTACAAGCCGGAGGTGATGGCGGCGGTGCTGGAACTGGGCGCCGACATCATCAACGACGTGTGGGGCCTGCGCCGCGCCAGCCAGACCGGTGGACCGGGAGCCCGCGAGGTGGTGGCCGCGCACCCGCGCTGTGGCGTCTGCGTGATGCACATGCACCGCGATCCGCGGAGCATGCAGGTGGCACCGATGCAGGGCGATGCCGTGCCCCAGGTGCTGGCTTTCTTCGAGCGCGCGGTGCACCAGCTGGAGGCCCTGGGACTGGGCCGGGATCGCCTTGTGCTGGATCCGGGCATCGGCTTCGGCAAGACCGTGGCGCAGAACCTGGCTTTGCTGGCGCGTCAGCAGGAGCTGCTGGTCGCGGGCTGCCCCTTGCTGGTGGGCTGGTCGCGCAAATCCACCTTGGGCGCGGTGCTGGGGTCGGAGGGCGCCGGCCCGTTGCCGCCGGCCGAACGCGTGGTGGCCAGCGTGGCGGCGGCGCTGATGGCGGTGGAGCGCGGCGCGCGCATCGTGCGCGTGCACGACGTGCGCGAGACGGCCGAGGCGCTGCGGGTCTGGCACGCCGTCCAGGCGCATGTCGATTGATACCGGTCGGACGATCGACAAGTTGTTCACGTTTGGCGGCATCGGTTTGCTAGGCTTCAAAATCCGTCGCGCCGCAGTCGTTAAGATCGTTTGCGCAACGGGATCCAGAAAGAGCCGGATGGCCGTTTGAGCGCGTTTTCCCTTCTCACAATCCGAGAACAAAGAAGGTCAGGCAACGATGGTACGCAAGTTTTTTGGCACCGACGGTATTCGTGGCACGGTGGGCGTGGCGCCGATCACCCCCGATTTCATGTTGCGCCTGGGCCACGCCGTGGGGCGTGTGCTGCGCCACACCGACACCCATCCCATGGTGTTGATCGGCAAGGACACGCGCATTTCCGGCTACACGCTGGAGAGCGCGCTCGAATCCGGACTGAACTCCGCTGGCGCCGACGTGATGCTGCTGGGGCCCATTCCGACGCCGGCGGTGGCCTACCTGACGCGCGCCCAGCGCGCCGCGCTCGGGGTGGTGATCAGCGCCAGCCACAACCCCTATCCCGACAACGGCATCAAGTTTTTCAGCGCCCAGGGGGCCAAATTGCCCGACGAATGGGAGCTGGAGGTGGAAAGCATGCTGGCCGAGCCGCCGCAGTGGGTCGATTCGGCCACCCTGGGGCGTGCGCGGCGCCTGGAAGACGCAGCGGGGCGCTACATCGAGTTCTGCAAGAGCACCTTCGTCAACCACCTGAGCCTGCGTGGCATGAAGATCGTGGTGGATGCGGCCAACGGCGCGGCCTACCAGATTGCACCGAACGTGTTTCATGAGCTGGGTGCCGACGTGATCGCCGTGGGCTGCTCGCCGGACGGCCTGAACATCAACGATGGCGTGGGCGCCACGCACCCCGCGGCGCTGGTGCGTGCCGTGCGCGAACATGGGGCCGATTACGGCATCGCGCTGGACGGCGACGCCGATCGCCTGCAAATGGTGGACGGCCAGGGGCGCCTGTACAACGGCGATGAGCTGTTGTATGCGCTGGCCAACTACCGGCTGGAGCGCGACGCCAAGCTGCACGGCACCGAGCAGCGCAACCCGGCCTTGGGCGGCGTGGTCGGCACCCTGATGACCAATCTGGCGGTCGAAAACGCCTTGCGCGCGCGCGGCTTCGACTTCGTGCGCGCCAAGGTCGGCGACCGCTACGTGCTGGAGGAGTTGATCCGGCGCGGCTGGATTCTGGGCGGCGAGGGATCTGGCCACCTGCTGGTGCTCGACAAGCAGCCCACCGGCGATGGCATCGTCAGCGCCTTGCAGGTGCTGGAGGCCTGCGTCACCTCAGGTCGAACCTTGCCCGAACTGATGGCGGGCGTGACCCTGTTCCCGCAGGAACTCATCAACGTCCGGCTGCAGCCCGGCACCGACTGGCGCGGCAACCCCGCGTTGGCCGCCGAAACCCGGGCCGTGGAGGCCGAGCTGGGCGACACCGGGCGCGTGCTGATCCGTCCGAGCGGCACCGAACCCCTGGTGCGCGTGATGGTCGAGGCGCGTGATCCGGCGCAGGCGCGCGGCTGCGCCGAGCGCCTGGCCGATACCCTGCGCGTCTGATCTCGCCGGCTTTCGGCCCGACCCGGTCCGGGGTGGTGCCGTGCGGCTGGCGATAATGACCTCACCGTGAAACGTGAAGAACTGGCCTCGATTGAGGTGAATCTGTCGGAAAGCGCCGGTGTGCGCTATCTGCACCTGGGCACCGAATGGGTGCAGGGCTCGATGCGGGTGGCCGCGCCGTTCGACATCGACCTGGAGTACGTGCAACGCATGATGGCCTGGCTGCTGTTCGTGCCCGCCGACAGCGTGGCCGGGCGGCATGCCATGCAGTTGGGGTTGGGGGCCGGCGCCATCACCAAGTTCTGTTTCAAGAAGCTGGCCATGACCTGCACGGCGGTGGAGATCAACCCGGACGTGGCCGCGGTCTGTCGTGCCTGGTTGCGCTTGCCGCCCGAGGGTCCGCGTCTGCGGGTGGTCGTCAATGATGCGGCCCAGGAAATTCGCCGAGCCGAATGGCTGGGCACGGTCGATGCGCTGGCGGTGGATTTGTACGACGACGAAGCGGCGGCGCCGGTGCTGGATTCGGCGGCCTTTTACGCCGACTGCCGGCGTCTGCTGACCGACGAGGGGTGCATGACGGTGAATCTGTTCGGTCGCTCGGCCAGTTTCGAGCGCAGCCTGGCGTGCATCACCGAGGCGTTCGGTGCGCAGGCCGTCTGGGCCTTCAAACCCACCCGTGAGGGCAATGCCGTGGTGCTGGCGCAGCGCACGCCCCTGCGTCTCAAGCGCGCGCAGTTGGAGGACCGGGCGCAAGAGATCGAGTCCCGCTGGGGCCTGCCGGCGCGCAAGTGGCTGCGGGTATTCAAGGCGGTGGAGAAATGAGGCGCGAAACGGCCAGCCGCCCGGTGCACCTCGGTCCGGTGTCCTGGCGCCTGCTGGTGGAGTGGATGCGCGCCGATGGCGTGATTTCTCCAGCCGAGGCGGATCGCACCATTTCCCGGTGCTCGCAGGCCGAAAGCGCGCAGCCGGCCCTGGTGCGGCTGGCGGCCGTCGGCGTGGCGCGCGCCAGCGATGGTCAGGCCATGGACTTGGAGGAACTCACCCAGTACCTGGCCCGGCGCGCCGGCATGCCCTACCTGCGCATCGATCCGCTCAAGGTGGATGCCGGCAAGGTGTCGGAAACCATGAGTGCCGTCTACGCCGAGCGCCACGGCGTGCTGCCGGTGCAGGTGACGCCCACCGAGGTGGTGGTGGCCACCAGCGAACCCTTCATCGGGGACTGGGTGGCCGAGGTGGAGCGCCAGTCGCGCCGCACGGTCAGCCGCGTGATTGCCAATCCGACCGACATTAAGCGTTATACCGGCGAGTTCTTCGCGCTGGCGCGTTCGGTGCGCGCGGCCATGAAAAGCGGCGGTGGCACCACCGCCGTCAGTTT
>JAIUOM010000172.1 GCA_020161215.1 Pseudomonadota bacterium | reverse complement strand
TCAAAAAGGCCATCGCCGGCGTTGCCAGCCTTGCCAAGGTACCTACCTTGACGGCGGCTGGCGCCTTGGCGAGTGGCCTTTTTGACTCGCAACGCACGCCGGAAAATAGCGTTAACAGGCCCTAGTCCGCCGGCCGATCCGGCCGGCCGATGGAGTGGTAGGTCAGCCCGTGCCGCGCCACCGTCGCCGGCTCGTACAGGTTGCGGCCGTCGAACACCACCCGGTCGGCCAGCAGCGCCGCCATGCGCTCGAAATCGGGCACGCGGAAGATCTTCCACTCGGTCACGATGGCCAGCGCGTCGGCGCCTTGCAGCGCCTCCATGGGGTCGGCGCACAGCCGCAGCTCGGGCCGCTGGCCGAAGATGCGGCGCGCCTCGTCCATGGCCACCGGGTCGTGCGCGCGCACCCGCGCGCCGGCGGCCCACAGCGCGGGCAGCAGGGCGCGGCTGGGTGCCTCGCGCATGTCGTCGGTCTCTGGCTTGAAGGCCAGGCCCCACACGGCGATGGTCTTGCCCTGCAGGCTGCCGCCGTAGTGCGCCATGATGCGATCGGCCAGCACGCGGCGCTGGGCGTCGTTGCGCTGCTCCACCGCCAGCAGCACCTCGGGCTCGAAGCCGACCGACTGCGCGGTGTGGATCAGCGCCTTCACGTCCTTGGGAAAGCAGCTGCCGCCGTAGCCCACGCCGGGGTAGATGAAGTGGTAGCCGATGCGCGGGTCGCTGCCGATGCCGCGGCGCACGGCCTCGATGTCTGCGCCCAGGCGCTCGGCCAGGTTGGCCATCTCGTTGATGAAGCTGATCTTGGTGGCCAGCATGGCGTTGGCCGCGTACTTGGTCAGCTCGGCGCTCTTCACGTCCATCATCACGATCTTGTCGTGGTTGCGGTTGAAGGGCGCGTACAGCTCGCGCAACTGGCGCTCGGCGGCGGGGCTGCTGGTGCCGATGACGATGCGGTCGGGGCGCTTGCAGTCGGCCACGGCCGCGCCTTCCTTCAGGAATTCGGGGTTGGACACCACTTCGAAGCCGATGTCGGCACCGCGCTCGCCCAGCACCGCACGCACGGCGTCAGCCACCTTGTCGGCCGTGCCGACCGGCACGGTGGATTTGTTGACGATGGTCTTGGGCTCGCGCATGTGGGTGGCGATGGTGCGGGCCACGGTCAGCACATGCTGCAGGTCGGCGCTGCCGTCTTCGTCGGGCGGGGTGCCCACGGCCAGGAAGATCAGCTCGCCGTGGTGCACGCCCTCGGCGGCGTCGGTGGTGAAGCGCAGGCGGCCCGCGGCCTGGTTGTCCTTGACCAGAGGCGTGAGACCAGGCTCGTGGATCGGGATTCGGCCGGCCTGCAGCGCCGCCACCTTGGCGGCGTCGATGTCCACGCACACCACGTCGTGGCCAACGTCGGCCAGCACCGCACCCTGCACCAGGCCGACGTAGCCGGTGCCAAAAACTGTGACTTTCATAGCTTGTAGAACTCGCGGTACCACTGCACAAAACGCTCCACGCCCTGGCCCACCGGCGTGGCGGGCGCAAACCCCACCCAGGCCGCCAGCGCCGAGGTGTCCGCCGACGTGGCCTGCACGTCGCCGGGCTGCACCGGCAGCAGGCGTTTTTCAGCCGTGCGGCCCAGCGCCTGCTCGATGGCGGCGATGTAGTCCATCAGCACCGTCGGCGTGCTGTTGCCGATGTTGAAGATGCGGTAGGGCGCCGTGCTGGTGCCGGGGGTGGGCGCCAAGGCATCGTAGGCGGGATCTGGGGTGGCCGGTTTGTCCAGCACGCGCAGCACGCCTTCGGCGATGTCGTCGATGTAGGTGAAGTCGCGCACCATCTGGCCCTGGCCGTAGACATCGATCGGCTCGCCGGCCAGCATGGCCCGCGTGAACTTGAACAAAGCCATGTCCGGCCGCCCCCAGGGCCCGTAGACGGTGAAAAAGCGCAGCCCGGTGCAGGGCAGGCCGTACAGATGGGCGTAGCTGTGCGCCATCACCTCATTGGCCTTTTTGGTGGCGGCGTAGTAGCTCACCGGGTGGTCGACCGCATCGCGCTCGGCGTAGGGCAGTTTGGCGTTGCCGCCGTAGACGCTGGAGCTGCTGGCAAACACCAGATGCTTGACGTCATGCGCGCGGCAGCTTTGCAGGATGTTGGCAAAGCCCAGCAGGTTGGACTGGGTGTAGTCCTGCGGCTGCTCGATCGAGTAGCGCACGCCGGCCTGGGCGGCCAGGTGCAGCACGTGCGTAGAACGTTCACGCTCGAACAGGCGCGTCAAGCCGTCGGTATCGGCCACGTCGAGCTTGTTGAAGCTGAATTGCGGATGGACCGACAGGCGTGCCAGGCGGGCGTCCTTCAGCGCCACGTCGTAGTAGGCGTTTAGGTTGTCGACGCCCACCACGCGCTCGCCGCGCGCCAGCAGGCGCTCGGCGCAGTGCATGCCGATGAAGCCGGCGCAGCCGGTGACCAGGGTGGTGTTCATGGCGTGGCCTTGGCGGCGGCGGGCGCGGCCGGTTCCCAGCGCCATTGGTAGCGGGCCGGTGGCGCGTCGGCGCGCATCATGTGGAAAGGCAGCTCGGTCTCGCGCACCGGCGTGCCGGCGGCCAGGGGCGCTTGCGCCGCCTCCCACCAGCCGGGCTCGAAGCGGTCGCTGCGCCAGATCAGCAGCAGGCCGCGCCCTTCGCGGCGTGCCCGTTCGGCGTTGGCCGCCACGCAGCGCGTGATCTGCTCGGCACCCCAGGCACAGCTGTCCACCGGGGCCTGGGGAAAGCGCGTGCGCAGCATGCCGGCCAGCATGTGGTCGGAGCCGACGATCAGGCCGCGCCCGTCGTAGCCGCCGTCGCGCAGCGACTGGGCCAGCTCGACGGCCGGGTGGTTCAGCTCGTCCGGGCCGCCGCTGTGGCCGCTGTACCAGGGCCGCAGCCCCGAGGCGATGACGAAGAACACCGCCACCCCGGTCACGGCCCAGGTGTAGCGGTTGCCGCGCGGGTGCGCCTGCAGCTCCGGCCGGGCGGCGAAGGCCGCCAGCGGCACCATGCACAAGAGCGGCAGCATCCAGCGGCCCTTGAAGTTGGTCACCCCGCCCAGCAGCACCATGCCCAGCAGGGCCAGCAGGGTCAGGCCCAGGTAGCGCAGAAACACCTGTTGCGCCCAGGGTGCCACCGGCGTGAGCGGACGGCGCCACAAGGCCCCGCGAAACGCCCACCAGGCCAGCAAGACCCACAGCAGCAGCATGGCGGCCACGCCTTCCAGCAGGCTGAGCAGGCCGTGGCCGAGGTGGCGGTCGGGCCGGATCTCCATCTTGCTCAGCGTGCTGGCGGTGGCTTCCTGCAAGTGGCCGAACAGCCAGCTGGCGTGCGGCAGCACCACCACCAGGCCCACCAGCGGCGCCCACCACCAGCCGCGCGAGAGCAGGGCGCGGCGCGCCTGGGGCACCGTCAGCGCGGCCACCAGCATGGCGGCGGCGACCAGGGCGAAGCTGTACTTGGCCAGCATGCCCAGCCCGCAGACCAGGCCCAGCCAGGCGAAGGTCGCGGGTTTGGGCTGGCGCACCAGGCGCAGCAGCAGCCACCAGGCGCCGCAGACCATGGCCGTGACCAGGATGGAATGGGTCTGGTCGCGGATCGAATACCAACCCAGCGGCGGCATCAGCAACATGCTGGCCGAGGCCCACCAGGCGCCGCGTGGGCCCAGCAGCTCGCGCCCGGCCAGCCACATCAGCGCGTAGGTCAGCGCCAGCAGCCCGTGCTTGAGCAGCGCCAACGCCAGCACGCTGGGCCCGACCACGGCGTTCACCGCCCATTGCAGCCAGGTGTACAGCGGCGGCTGCGGGCCGTAGCCCAGGGCCAGTTGCTGCGACCACAGGATTTGCTCGGCCTCGTCCCACTTCAGGGCCGGCGACACCGCCACGCGCGCCAGCACGTGGCCAGCGGCCATCGCCAGCAGCCACAGCAGCGGGTGGGCGACGGGGGTGCGGGCGGAAGAGGGGGCGACGGGAGCGTCGGGGGCGTTCATGGCGGGGGCGGCGGCAGGGCGGTGCCTCGGCGACCGGCCGGGCCGGTGTTCAGGGCGGGCACAATGGCGGGCATTATCCCGCCTTAAGCCTCTCTTCATGACCACCGCCCGCAGCGCGCCCCCCGACGTGTCCATCGTGGTGCCTATCTACAACGAAATCGACAACCTGCCGGACCTGGTGACGCGCATCGCGGGCGCCATGGCCGGGCAGCCACTCAGCTTCGAGCTGCTGGCGGTCGACGACGGCTCCAACGACGGCAGCCGCGACAAGCTGCGCGAACTGGCCGAGAGCCGTCCCTGGCTGCGCCCGGTGCTGCTGGCGCGCAACTACGGCCAGTCCAGCGCGCTGCAGGCCGGCTTTGACCGCGTGCGCGGCCGCTATGTGGTGACCCTGGACGCCGACCTGCAGAACGAACCCGACGACATTCCCCTGCTGCTGCAGCGTCTGGAAACCGACGACAGCGTGGACATGGTTTCGGGCTGGCGCAAGGACCGGCAGGACGCCGAGATCTCGCGCAAACTGCCGTCGCGCATCGCCAACCGGCTGATCTCGCGCTCCACCGGCGTGCACCTGCACGACTACGGCTGCGCGCTGAAAGCCTACCGCCGGCCCATCATCGACCGCATCCGCCTGTACGGCGAGCTGCACCGCTTCATCCCCTCGCTGGCCAAGGAAGCCGGCGCGCGCATCACCGAAGTGCCGGTGCGCCACCACGCGCGCACGCGCGGCGTGTCCAAGTACGGCATCGACCGCACCTTCCGCGTCATCCTCGATTTGATCCTGATCGTCTTCTTCATGCGCTACCGCCAGCGCCCGCTGCACGCCTTTGGCGGGCTGGGGCTGTGGCTGGCCGCGCCGGGCGCGCTGATCCTGTTCTGGCTGATGGTCGAGAAGCTGCTGGGCCAGGACATTGGCGGCCGACCGCTGCTGCTGGCCGGGGTGATGCTGGTGCTGATGGGCGCGCAGCTGATCGCCGCCGGCCTGATCGGCGAGCTGCTGACCCGCATCTACCACGAGGCCGGCGGCGCGCCGCAGTTCCACGCCGAGGAGATCGTGCTGGCGCGCGATGCGCCCGCCGCGCCCGCGCCGGCCGAGCCGCAGGCCGCCCCCGCCACCCCCACCGCGTGAAGCGCGCCCACAAGGCCCTGCTGCGTGGCCTGCTCGGGCTGGGCCTGCTGGCCGCCGTGCTGGCGCTGGCTGACCCGGCGCGGGTGCTGGCCCAGTTGCGGCAGGCGCAGCCCGGCTGGCTGCTGGCCGGGTTGCTGCTGGGCATCGCCTCGAATCTGGTGTCGGCGCTGCGCTGGCGCGCGCTGGCGCGCTGGCTGGGCGCCGACATGAGCGCCCGGGATGCCTGCCGCTGGTATTTCCAGGCCATCGGGCTGAACGCGCTGCTGCCCGGCGCCGTGGTGGGCGGCGATGTGTACCGCGCCGTGCTGCTGCGCCGCGCCGGGCAGGACACCCTGGCCTCCAGCTGGTCGGTGGTGCTGGACCGGGTGAGCGGCCTGTGGATGCTGTGCGCCATCGGCGGGCTGGGCCTGGCGGCCAGCGCCGATCGGCTGGCGCCGCTGATCGGCCTGCCCGCCGCGCCGCTGATCGGCGTGGTGCTGGCCGGCACGGCGCTGTGGCTGGCGGTGCCCTGGTGTCTGCCCTGGCTGCTGCGGCGCGGCGGCTGGGCCTGGCTGGCGCCGCTGCGCGCGGCGGCGGCGCGCCCGGACTGGTCGGTGCAACTGGGCTGGCAGGCCCTGGCCTCGGGCGCGGTGCAGGGGTTGTCGGCGGCGGCGCTGGCTTGCGGCGGCCTGGCGCTGGGCGTGGTGCTGGGGCCGGCGGCCTGGGCGTTCGCCATCGCGCCGATTTTTCTGATGGCGGCGCTGCCGGTCAGCGTCGGCGGCTGGGGCACGCGCGAGGCGGCGGCGGTGGCGGCGCTGGCGCCGTTCGGCGTGGCCGCGCCGGCCGCCGTGGGCACGGCCATGGTGTACGGGCTGTACGCCATCGCCCAGGGCGCGTTCGGGGCGCTGGCTTTCGGGCTGCCGGGGCGGGGCGCCACCAGCCCCTGATTGCTACTGAATCAGGAGCTGCTCAGGATGAATGGGCGCCGGCCGAGGCCGGCTTTGACCTGAAACCGATGCCCTGGTCTGGAATCGATTCCGGATCGCTCCTGAATCGATAGCTTCTCAGGATGAATAGGCGCCGGCCTAGCCCTGATTCGGCGTCCAATTGCCGGGGTTCAGGCCGGTTTGGCCTTCAGCACCCCGCGGCGGATCTGGTCCAGCTCCATGGTTTCAAACAAGGCCTTGAAGTTGCCTTCGCCAAAACCGTCGTTGCCCTTGCGCTGGATGAACTCGAAGAAGATCGGGCCCAGCTGGTTCTCGCTGAAGATCTGCAGCAGCAGCTCGTTCGGCGTGCCGTCCACCAGGATGTTGCGCGACTGCAACTCGCCCAGCGGCTCCTTGAGCTGGGGGATGCGCTTGGGCAGCAGCTCGTAGTAGGTCTCGCTGGTGTTCAGCAGCTTGACGCCGGCCATCTGCAGCGCGTCCACGGTGTCGTAGATGTTCTCGGTGGCCAGGGCGATGTGCTGCACGCCCTCGCCGTGGTAGCTGTCCAGGTACTCGGCGATCTGGCCCTTGTTGTCGTTGCCTTCCTCGTTGATCGGGATGCGGATCTTGCCGCAGGGGCTGGTCATGGCCTGGCTCTTGATGCCGGTCTGCTGGCCTTCCAGATCGAAGTAGCGGATTTCGCGGAAGTTGAAGATGCGCGAGTAAAAGTCCACCCACTCGGCCATGCGGCCGCGGTGCACGTTGTGCGTCAGGTGGTCGATCACCGTCATGCCGTAGCCGGCCGGGCTGATGGCCTGGGTGCCGGCGATGCCGGGCAGGGGCTCGAAATCGACGTCGTAGAAGCCGATGTTGCCGATGTCGCCCTCTTGCGCGCCGTTCTTGCCGCGCCAACGGTCGATCAGGTAGATGATGGAGTCGCCGATGCCCTTGATGGCCGGGATGTTCAGCTCGCCCGGGCCGGCCTGGCCAGCGTAGCCCCAGGCGCCCAGCTCGATGGCGCGCTCGTGGGCCTTCTTGGCGTCCTGCACGCGAAAGGCGATGGCGCAGATGCTGGGGCCGTGCAGCTTGGCGAAGCGCTGGGCAAAGCTGTCGGGCTCGGCGTTCAGGATGAAGTTGATCTCGCCCTGGCGGTACAGCGTCACGTCCTTGTGGCGGTGCTTGGCCACGGCGGCAAAGCCCATGCGCTCGAACAGCTGGCCCATGGCCTTGGGATCGGGGGCGGCGTACTCGATGAATTCAAAGCCGTCGGTGCCCATGGGGTTGTCCCAGGTGCTGCCGGGCAGGGCGGTGGCGGTGTTGGTGGCGGTCATGGTGTCTCCGGGCAAGTCGATCTGATGTGAATCAAATACTGTAGCCCGCGCCTACCGCGGAAATGCGCCGAGATGAGCTGGGTCAAGAAAAGGCCACGCAAAATTCATGCGCTGTTGATTCATCAAACGCTGAAATCCGGCGTTTGGCGCTGTGCGCCATCAGCGAACCGGCGTGCCCAGCGCGCGCAGCCGCAGCGCCGCGTCCACGCGCAGGCTTTCCTCGGGCGTGAACAGCGTGGCCCGCAGCTGGGCCAGTTCGCCGGCGTTGGCCTGGCGTTCGCGCGCCGCCGCGTAGCTGGCCAGGCGCGCCTGCCACTGGGCGTCCTCGGCGTCCAGCGTGGCCAGGCGCTCGCTGGCGGCCTGGCCGTACTGGGTGGCGCGCAGTTGCTGGCGCGTGACCGCGTCCACGCCCTGGGCGTTGAAGGCGGCGGTCTGCTCGCCCACCGACTGGGGCGCCAGCGCCGCCGTGCGCAGGGCGCGCTCCTCGGGCGGCAACTGCTGCTCCACCGCGGCCAGGGCGTCGGCGCGCTGGCGCGCCGTCAGTTGCGGGTTGCGCAGGATGTCGGCGCGCGCCACCGTGAGGCGATCCAGGGCCTCCTCGGCGCCGAACAAGGTCTGGTATTCGTCGGCG
>JAIUOM010000171.1 GCA_020161215.1 Pseudomonadota bacterium | reverse complement strand
CTGGCCATGATCTCCATCATGCTGATACGCCCGCGCGGCCTGTGGCCCTCGCCCGAGCACGGCAAAACCGAACCCTCGGACAACCGCAGGCCGTCCATGCCGCCCACGGCGCAGCAGAACCCGCCCGGCATCGACTTTCCGGCCGACGCCGAACCCGGCAATACCGAGAACCGCCAGTTCTCGGTCAACCCCTGACCGGCACGGAGGACAAGTCATGAGCAAGGACACCGTACTCAACGTGCAGGGCGTTTCCAAACGCTTCGGCGGCCTGCAGGCCCTGTCGGACGTGGGCATCACCATCCACCGAGGTCAGGTTTATGGCCTGATCGGCCCCAACGGCGCGGGCAAGACCACTTTCTTCAACGTCATCACCGGCCTGTACACGCCCGACGGCGGCACGTTCGAGCTGGGCGGCAAGCCCTACAAACCGCAAGCCGTGCACGAGGTGGCCAAGGCCGGCATCGCGCGCACCTTCCAGAACATCCGCCTGTTCGCCGAGATGACGGCGCTGGAAAACGTCATGGTCGGCCGGCACATCCGCACCCACTCCGGCCTGATGGGCGCCATTTTCCGCACTGCGGGCTTCAAGGCGGAAGAGGCCGCCATCGCCAAGCGCGCCCAGGAGTTGCTCGACTACGTCGGCATCGGCAAGTACGCCCAGTTCAAGTCGCGCACGCTGTCCTACGGCGACCAGCGCCGGCTGGAGATTGCCCGCGCCCTGGCCACCGATCCGAAACTGATCGCGCTGGACGAACCCGCCGCCGGCATGAACGCCACCGAAAAAGTGCAGTTGCGCGAGCTGATCGACCGCATCCGCAAGGACAACCGCACCATCCTGCTGATCGAGCACGACGTGAAGCTGGTCATGGGCCTGTGTGACCGCGTGACGGTGCTCGACTACGGCAAGCAGATCGCCGAGGGCACGCCCGCCGACGTGCAGAAGAACGAAAAAGTCATCGAAGCCTACCTGGGCACCGGTGAGCACTGAGGCAGGACCAAGCACATGGCACAGACATTGTTGAAAGTTTCCGGCCTGCAGGTGGCGTACGGCGGCATCCAGGCGGTCAAGGGCGTCGATTTCGAGGTCCGCGAGGGCGAACTGGTGTCCTTGATCGGCTCCAACGGCGCCGGCAAGACCACCACCATGAAGGCCATCACCGGCACGCTGCCCTTGGCCAGCGGGGAGATCGAGTACCTGGGCAAATCCATCCAGGGCCAGGGCCCGTGGGACCTGGTCAAGCAGGGCTTGGCGATGGTGCCGGAAGGGCGCGGCGTGTTCGCGCGCATGACCATCACCGAGAACCTGCAGATGGGCGCCTACGTGCGCAGCGACAAGGCCGGCATCACGCAGGACATCGAGAAGGTCTTCACCATCTTCCCACGCCTGCGCGAGCGCAAGGACCAACTGGCCGGCACCATGTCCGGCGGTGAGCAGCAGATGCTGGCCATGGGCCGCGCGCTGATGAGCCGGCCCAAGGTGCTGCTGTTGGATGAGCCCTCCATGGGCTTGTCGCCCATCATGGTGGACAAGATCTTCGAGGTCGTGCGCGACGTGTACGCACAAGGCGTCACCGTGCTGCTGGTCGAGCAGAACGCCAGCCGCGCGCTGGCGCTGGCCAACCGCGGCTACGTGATGGATTCCGGTCTGATCACCATGACCGGCAGCGGCAAGGACCTGTTGTCCGACCCGAAGGTGCGCGCCGCCTACCTGGGCGAGTAGGGCACCCGCCCCACTTCCCCGGCATCACCGACACCTACCGCGCGCTTGCGCGGCGCATGTGCACCCGCCACGCACAGCCCTGCCCAGCGTGCTTGCCCGGGGCCGGAGGCGTTAGCATGGCGAGTCCGGGCGCGGTTGGCCCAAGTGGCCACTGTGTTGTCACTCCATTTTTTGTTCAGGAGAGCTGTTCCATCATGTCGTTTCATACTCGTTTCACCCCCGTGACCCTGGCCATTGGCACGCTGCTGCTGGCCACCGGCGCGCAGGCGCAGGATGCGCAAACCGTGCGCATCGCCCACGCCGGCCCCACGTCCGGTGGCATCGCCCACATCGGCAAGGACACCGAGAACGGGGTTCGTCTGGCGATTGACGATCTGAACGCCCAGAACCTGGTCATTGGCGGCAAGAAAATCCGTTTTGAGATCGCCCCCGAGGACGACGCCGGCGACCCCAAGCAGGCCACCGCCGTGGCGCAGAAGCTGTGCGACCAGAAGGTGGCTGGCGTGGTCGGGCATCTGCAGTCGGGCACCACCATCCCGGCCGCCGGTATTTACAACCGGTGTGGCATTCCGCACATCACCACGGCGGCCACCAACCCTGAGTTGACCAAGCCCGGCTACAACACCACCTACCGCATGATCGCCAACGACAACGCGCTGGGCGCCGCGCTGGCCATCTACGCGGCCGACGGTCTGAAGCTGAAGAACGTGGCCGTCATCGACGACCGCACCGCCTACGGACAGGGCCTGGCCGACGTGTTCAAGGAAACGGCCAAGAAAAAGGGCATGAGCGTGGTGGCGACCGAGTTCACCACCGACAAGGCCACCGATTTCATGGCCATCCTGACCAACATCAAGGCCAAGAAGCCCGATGCCGTGTTCCTGGGCGGTCTCGACTCGCAAGCCGGCCCGATGCTGCGCCAGATGGAGCAATTGGGCATGGGCAGCGTCAAATTCTTCGGCGGCGACGGCGTGTGCACCGAAAAGCTGCCCGAGTTGGCCTCCAAGGTGGCCGCCGTGGCCAACGTGACCTGCGCCACCGGCGGGATCTCGGTCGAGAAGATGGCCGGTGGCCTGGAGTGGAAGAAGCGCTACGACGCCAAGTTCCCGGGCCAATTCCAGATCTACAGCCCCTACGCCTACGACGCCACCATGGTGTTGGTGGACGCCATGAAGCGAGCCGGCTCCGTCGATCCCAAGGTCTACGTGCCGCAACTGGCCAAGACCAACTACAAGGGCCTGACGGCGCAGGTGCAGTTCACGCCCAAGGGCGAGCTGACCCAGCCGGCCGTGACCTTGAACGCCTACAAGAACAACGCCCGCACCCCCCTGAACTGAGGCAAGCGGCCCGCGCCGCGACCCCACCAAGGCCACGCCGCAAGGCGTGGCCTTTTTTTGGGTGTCAGGGCCGGTGGCCCTGTCTCATGCCGATTGGCGTTCAAACTACAAGAACCGTTCAGGCTGAGCCTGTCGAAGCCTGGCGCGGCGTTCCGACAAGCCTGTCCTGAGCCCGTCGAAGGGCTCAACGCGAACGGTTTGATGCTTTTGAACGCCTTTTAGTATCAATCCACTTTGGCGCCGGAGCGCTTGACCACCGGTTCGTAGCGCGCCCGCTCACGGGACATCAGCTGGCCGAACTGCTCCGAAGTGGTCGGCACCGGTTCGGCCATCAGTTGGGCAAAGCGCTGCTGCGTTTCAGGCAGGCGCAGCGCCTCGGTGAAGGCGGCGTTGAGCTTGGCCAGCACCTCCGGGGGCGTGGCGGCGGGTGCGATCAGGCCCCACCAGGTGTCGATTTCGAAGCCCTTGATCGTCTCGCCGATGGCCGGCACCTCGGGCAGCATGGCCGAGCGCTTGGCCGTGGTCACGGCCAAGGGTTTCAGCTTGCCCGATTTGATGTTGGCCGAGGCCGTGGCCAGGTTGTCGATGTTGAAGTCCACCTGGCCCGACAGCAGCGCCAACTGGGCTGGGTTGCCCCCGTTGAACGGGATGTGCACGGCGAAGATGCCCGCGCCTTGCTTGAACATCTCACCGGCCAGGTGCCCCGCCGAGCCGTTGCCGCCCGAGCCGTAGTTGAGCTTGCCGGGGTTCTTTTTGGCGTAGGCAATCAGGTCGGCCAGACTGTCGATACGCAGGCGCTGCGCGGTGTCGGCGTTCATCACCAGCACGTTCGGCACGCGCACCATTTGCGTGACCGGGGCGAAGTCCTTGGCCGCATCAAAAGGCAGCTTGCTGAACAACCAAGGGTTGATGGCGTGCGTGGCCACGGCGGCGATGCCGATGGTGTGGCCGTCCGGGGCTGCTTTGGCCACCAAATCCACGCCAATGTTGCCGCCCGCGCCGGGCTTGTTGTCGATGATGACCGGGCCGCCCAGCACCTCCTTCACGCGTTCGGCCAGGATCCGTGCCGTCACGTCGATCGGGCCGCCGGGCGCGTAGGGCACGACCAGGCGCACGGGACGGCCTTGACTGTTGGCTGGGATCGACACGGCCAAGGCGCTGGCGCCCAAAACCGCGCTGGCGAGGGTGTGGAGAAAGTGTTTTCGTTGCATCATGTTCGGAATTATCGGCAAAGCGCCGCCGCCCCGCCGAATGGGGGTGTATGGCCAGAACAACCAGAACCGACAAGGACCCGCCATGCGCCTGTTGCACCCCGCCTTCGCCCCAACGCCCGCCAGGAAGCCTGCCACCAGTGAGCCGGCTTGTGCCCAGGGTTGGCGCCGGCCGGGCGTGGTCGGTCGCCTGCTGCTGGCTGGCGGCGTGGCCTTGCTGACCGGTTGTTCGGCCCTGGCGCCGGTCAACCCTCCCATCACCCAGGTCACGCCGGAAGCGGGCTACCACCTGCGCTCGCTGATGAAGCGCCCACGTCCGACCAACAACCCGCAAGCGATGGTGTTGCTGGCCTTCTCGGGCGGCGGCACGCGGGCGGCCGCCTTGTCCTATGGCCTGCTGGAGGAGTTGCGCCGCACCTCCGTGACTGTGGACGGGCAGGCCCGCACGCTGCTGGACGAGGTGGACCTGATCGCCGGCGTGTCGGGGGGCAGCATCACGGCGCTGGCCTACGCGCTGCATGGCGAGCACATGTTCGGCCAATTCGAGACGCGCTTTCTCAAGCGCGACGTGCAGGGCGCGCTGGTCTCGCGCACCCTCAGCCCCGCCAACTGGAGCCGGCTGGGCAGCCCGTACTACGGTCGTTCCGAGCTGGCGGCCGAGTTTTACGACGAAATCTTGTTCGAGGGTGCGACTTTCGGCGACCTGGTCCGGCGCAACACACCGGTGGCCCTGGTCACCGGCACCGACCTATCGACCGGCGCGCGCTTCGAGTTCTCGCAAGATCATTTTGATCGCATCTGCTCCGATCTGAGCACGGTGCGCCTGTCGCGCGCCGCCGCCACCTCGTCGGCCGTGCCGGTGGTGCTTACGCCAGTGACCTACCGCAACTACGGCGGGACTTGCGACAACCAGGATCCGGTTTGGCTGCAAGATGTGGCCAATGCCGACCAGCGCGTGCGCCCGGCCGGCCGCGCGCTGCTGCGCGCCCGAGAGATCAACGACCTGAAAGACAGCCAGCGGCGTCCTTATGTGCATGTGATCGACGGCGGTGTCTCGGACAACCTGGGGCTGCGCGGCATGCTGGAGGCCTTCGAGCAGATGGAGGCCAGCGAACATTTCCGGCACGAGATCCAATTCGACAAGCTGCGCCACATCGTCGTCATTTCGGTCAACTCGCGCTCGGCCCCCAGCACCGACTGGGACCGCAGTCCCACGCCGCCGGGCATGATGGCACAGCTGCTGCAATCGTCCAGCGTGCCGATCGACCACTTTTCCTACGAGTCGGTGGAACTGCTCAAGGACATCGCCCAGCGTTGGGCCAACCTGCGCCAGATGTCGATCATGCGCATGCGCCTGGCCGGCATGACCCGGGCGCAGGCCGAGGCGAGCGTGCCGCAGCTGACCTTCGACGCCATCGACGTCAGCTTCGACGCCATCACCGACGCGAAGGAGCGCAAGTACTTCATGGAGCTGCCGACCAGCTTCCGCCTGTCGGAAGAAGAGGTGGATCGCCTGCGCGAGCTGGCCGGCCGGCTGCTGCGCGAGTCGCCCACCTACCAGGTGCTGCTGCGGCGCATCAAGGCCTTGGCGGACGAAGACGCCGTGACGCCGCCCACGGCCGGCGGCCCGGCGCCCGCACCCCACTGATACCAAAAGGCGTTCAAAAATACCAACCGTTCGCGTTGAGCCCGTCGAAGGGCTCAGCCTGAACGGTTCTTGTGGTTTGAACGCCAATCGGTAAGAAGCGCGGCCTGGGCCGCTGGGCAGAGCTCGTTTCTGACTCTTTTTTGCCGTATGCCGGCGTGGATATTAGGCCTTTAGCTATCTATTTATGAGCTTTTCGCCTTGTCGGCTTCGCTGGTGAAGGCGTCGGCGTAGAACTCTTCCTCGGGCAGGCCGGCGCGCTCCACGTACTCCTTGCGCGCCGAATCGACCACGATGGGCGCGCCGCAGGCGTAGACCTGGTGGCCCGACAAATCGGCGATGTCCTCCAGCACCGCGCGGTGCACGAAACCGGTGCGGCCGCTCCAGCCGTCCTCGGGCAGGGCGTCGGAAATCACCGGCACGTACTTCAGGTGCGGCATCTCCCCCAGCTTGGCGCGCAGCCAGTCGTCCAGGTACAAATCCCGCGGACGACGGCCGCCCCAGTACAGCACGGCCTCGCGCGAAATGCCCATGAACTGCATGTGCTCGATGATGGCCTTGATGGGCGCGAAGCCGGTGCCAGAAGCCAACAGGACGATGGGTTTGGGCGAGTCGTCGCGCAAATGAAAACTGCCGTAAGGGCCTTCAATGCGCAGGATCTCCTTTTCCTTCATGGCCGAGAACACGTGGTCGGTGAACTTGCCGCCCGGCATGTGGCGGATGTGCAGATCGACCATCGGCGCGCCGCTTTCGATCAGGGTGTGCGGCGCGTTGGCCATGCTGTAGCTGCGCCGCGCGCCGTCGCGCAGGATGAACTCCACGTACTGCCCGGCGTGGTACTGGATCACGTCGTTGGCCGGCAGTTGCAGCTTGATGCGCATGACGTCGGGCGAGAGCTTTTCCAGCGCGGCCACGCGCGCCGGCATCTTCTTGATCGGAAAGGCGCCGGCGTGCGTGACCTGGCGCGATTCGAGCACCACGTCGCTGGTGGCGGTGCCGCAGCAGGTCAGCACGTAGCCCTGGGCTTCTTCCTCGCTCGACAGCGCCTTGCTCTGGTGCGGCCCCAGCGTGACGGTGCCGGAAATCTTCTTGCACTTGCACGAGCCGCAGGCGCCGTCCTTGCAGCCGTAGGGCAGGCCGATGCCCTGGCGGATGCCGGCCGCGAGCATGGTCTCGCCGGCCTCGGCTTCAAAGCTGCGGCCGCTGGGCTGGACCGTGATGGTGAAGGTCATGGTGTTCGCTATCCTTGTCCGTTCGTGCATCCGAACGGAAACGATCAATTTTGCCCGCAAACCAAATGTCCCTGGGCGCGCTGCCGGCGCGCTTTCGCCGCTTGCGCGTGCTCATCGTCGGCTGCGGCGACGTCGGCACGCGCGCCGCGCGCGCGCTCGCGCCCCGCGTGCGCGTGCTGGCGCTGGTGCGCGAGCCGGCGCGCGCGGCGCTGCTGCGCGCGCAAGGCGTGCAGCCGTTGGCGGGCGATCTGGACGACGCCGCCAGCCTGCGGCGCCTGGCCGGCCTGGCCACGCACGTGATTCACCTCGCGCCGCCGCCGCCTGAAGGGCAGGGCGATGCGCGCACGCAGGCGCTGCTGCAAGCGCTGGCGCGCCGTGGCGTGCCGCGGGCGCTGGTGTATGGATCGACCAGCGGTGTGTACGGCGACTGTGGTGGCGCCTGGGTCAGCGAGACGCGCGCGGTCAATCCGCAGACCGCGCGCGCGCGCCGCCGCGTGGCGGCCGAGCGGCAGCTGCGCGCCTTTGGCCGCGCCGCCGGGGTGCGCACGGCCATCCTGCGCATTCCGGGCATCTATGCGCCCGACCGTGCCGGCGGCACGCCGCGCGCGCGGCTCGATCGCGCCGCGCCGGTGCTGGCGCACGCCGACGATGTGTTCACCAACCACATCCATGCCGACGACCTGGCGCGCGCCTGCGCGCTGGCGCTGTGGCGCGGCGCGTCGCAGCGCATCTACCACGCCAGCGACGACAGCCAACTCAAGATGGGCGCGTACTTCGACCTGGCGGCCGATCTGTACGGCTTGCCCCGGCCGCCGCGCATCACGCGCGAGCAGGCGCGCGCGCAACTCACGCCGCTGACGCTGTCGTTCATGCT
>JAIUOM010000170.1 GCA_020161215.1 Pseudomonadota bacterium | reverse complement strand
GTTCACCGGCATCCTGGGCACGGCGCACCACTACTACTTCATCGGTCTGCCGGGTTACTGGCACCTGGTGGGCAACATCTTCTCGTCGCTGGAGCCGATTCCCTTCTTCCTGTTGACCATGTTCGCCTTCCGCATGGTGCAACGGCGCCGGCGCGACCACGCCAACCAGGCCGCCGTGCTGTGGGCCGTGGGTTGCGCGGTGATGGGCTTCCTGGGCGCTGGCGTGTGGGGTTTCTTGCACACGCTCAGCTTCGTCAACTACTACACCCACGGCACGCAGATCACGGCCTCGCACGGGCACCTGGCCTTCTACGGCGCCTACGTGCTGGTGGTGATCGCCATCATCAGCTACGCCATGCCCACCTTGCGAGGGCGGGTGGCCAACAGCTACAAGGCGCAGTCGGTCGAGATGTGGTCGTTCTGGGTCATGAGCATCGGCATGGGCGTGATGGTGCTGGCCCTGACCGGCGCCGGCATCCTGCAGGTGTGGCTGCAACGCATGCCCACCACCGGTGCCATGCCCTTCATGGCGGCGCAAGACCAGATGGTGTTCTTCTTCTGGCTGCGCCTGTGGTCTGGCGTGCTGTTCCTGATCGGCCTGCTGATGTACGTGTGGAGCTTCTTCATCGGCGGCGAGCCGGCCGAGGAGCAGCTTGGCGCGCGCAGCGGCGGCTTCATGCCCAGCCCGGCGCAACGCAGGCTGAAGCACGATTGACACCGACCGCGCCATGTACCGTGACGACAGCATGAGCAGCGGCGTGGCGGCTCCGGCCGTGCCCTTCTATGCCGAGCAGGCCGGCGAATGCGGCCTGTTCGAGCACGCCTTCCGCCAGCGCCTACCGATGCTGCTGAAAGGCCCCACGGGGTGCGGCAAGACGCGCTTTGTCGAGCACATGGCGGCGCGCCTGGGCCGCCCGCTGGTCACCGTCAGCTGCCACGACGATCTGTCCGCCGCCGATCTGGTGGGGCGCTTTCTGATCGGCGACGGCAGCACGGTGTGGAGCGACGGCCCATTGGCGCGCGCCGTGCGCCAGGGCGCCATCTGCTACCTGGACGAGGTGGTCGAGGCACGCAAGGACACCACCGTGGTGCTGCACCCGCTGGCCGACGACCGGCGCCAGTTGCCGATCGAGCGCACCGGCGAGCTGCTGCAGGCGCCGCCCGAGTTCATGCTGGTGGTCTCCTACAACCCCGGCTACCAGAACCTGCTGAAGAACCTGAAGCCCAGCACGCGCCAGCGCTTCGTGGCGCTGGGTTTCGACTACCCGACGCCCGAGATCGAGCGCCAGATCGTCATGGCCGAGTCTGGCGCCGACGGCGCCCTGGCCACGCGCCTGGTCAAGCTGGCCTCGGCCCTGCGCCGCCTGACCGAGCAGGACCTGGAGGAAACCGCCAGCACCCGGCTGCTGGTGGTGGCCGCGCGCCTGATCGTGGCCGGCCTGCCCGAGGTGCGCGCCTGCCGCGCCGCCATCGTCGATGCGCTGACCGACGACGCCGACACCGCGGAAGCCCTCCACGAGGTGGTGCTGGCCGCGTTTCTGGAGTGATCCCCCCGAGCCGTGTCGCGCCTCCCCACCCGCGGGGGCGCCTCGGCCCAGCCTGTTGCATGGCCATCGGCACGGGCATCGGTCCCGTGCGCGTGGCTTCGGCCACCTTGGGGTATTGAGACATGGAAGAATGGGTCGGCCAGCGCTGGCACCGCTTCATCACGCGTGCCGCGGACACCAATTTCCCGCACGCCGCCGTGCCGCTGGAGCAGGTGACCCGCGCCGTCGAGCTGCTGTTTCGCGCCGGCGGTGGCGACGCCCTGGTGCGCGTGGTGCCGGCCTCGGCGGGCCGCGTCGGCGGGCCGCGCAGCTGGCTGCAGCGCATTGCCGGGCAGGGTGAGCGGGTGGCCCAGAGCACGCTGGACGCCGAGACCCTGGCCTTGCCGCCGGTGCTGGCGGTGTTCGACGAGGCCTCACTCAACCGCGAGCTGTACCTGTGGTTGGCCGCCCTCAGTGCCTGCCATGTGCCCGAGCCCGCCGGCGACTGGGTCGGCGCCAATCTGCGCGCCACGGTGCGCGCGCTGCAGCGCTTTCCGGGCCTGCGCGGGCGTTACCGCCGGCTGGTGCGCGCCGAACTGGCCCAGCGTCCGACGCCCGAGCGCCTGAAACCACCGGCCGCCGCGGCCGAGACGGCCGTGCGCCAGGCGCTGATCGACACCCTGGCGCCGGGCTTTTGTCTGGGCGGGGCGGCGTCCGAGCGCCCTGGTGTGGGCCACGATGCCGTGGCGCCGGTCTGGCTGTGGTTGCAGCAGCTGCCCCCGCAGGCCGATGGCGCTGGCGCGGCGGCCACCCCCGCCACCGGCGAGCCCAACGCCACGCCTCGCCCGCCCGACGCCCGCACCCAGCAGGACAGCAAGCGCCGCCGCGCCCAGCGCAGCGAGGACACCAGCAACAAGGACGGCTTGGTGATGTTCTTCCGTGCCGAATCGATCCTGAGCTGGAGCGAGTTCGTGCGCGTGAACCGCACCGGCGACGACGAGGACAACCAGGACGCCAGCGAAGTCGCCGACGACATGGAGCAGCTGACCGTGGCGCGCGACGGCCAGACCCTGGCGGCACGCGTCAAATTCGATCTGGACCTGCCCAGCGCCAGCGCCGACGATCTGCCGGTGGGCGAGGGCGAGCCGCTGCCCGAATGGGATTTCAAGCGCCAGCAATTGGTGCCCGACCGCTGCCGCGCGCAGCGCCTGCGAGCCCGCGCGCCGGCGGACGATGCCGCCCTGCTGGAAGCGCAAGCGCGTTTGTCCACGCTGGCCAAGGAGCTGAGACCGTTGTCCAGGCAGGTGCGGCGCCGGTTCGAGGCACTGCGCGCCGCGCCGCGCTGGCGGCACGGCCTGGCGCAGGGCGATGCGCTGGATCTGGACGCCTGGGTGCGTTTTCAGGTCGATCGGGTGGGCGCGCACCAGCGCGTGGGCGAAGCGCCGCCGGTGTTCTCCGACCGGGTGCGCACCGAGCGCAGCCTGGCGGCCTTGCTGCTGGCCGATCTGTCGCTGTCCACCGACGCCTACGCCACGCCCCAGGCGCGGGTCATCGACCTGGTGCGCGACAGCCTGCTGGTGTTTGGCGACGCGCTGCAAGGCGTCGGCGATCCGTTCGAGATGCTGGGCTTTTCCTCGGTGCGCCGCGCCGTGCGCATTCACGAGCTGAAGCGCTTTGGTGAAACCTGGAACGACCCCGCACGCCTGCGCGTGGCGGCCATCAAGCCGGGTTTTTACACCCGCATGGGCGCCGCCATCCGCCATGGCACGCGGCGCCTGGCCGAGCGCGGCGAGCGCCAGCGCCTGCTGCTGCTGCTGTCGGACGGCAAGCCCAACGACCTCGACCACTACGAAGGCCGGGCCGGCCTGGAGGACACCCGCCACGCCGTGCTGGAGGCGCGCCAGGCCGGATTGACGCCGTTTTGCGTGACCATCGACCAGCAAGCCCAGGCCTACCTGCCGCGTCTGTTCGGCGCCCAGGGCTACGCCCTGGTGCACCGGCCCGAGCAATTGGCCCGGGCCCTGACCCAGGTCTACGTCGGGCTCACCGCGGGGGTCAGATAAACTCTTGTCGACCGGCTCCCTTCGGAAGTGCCAGGCGCCCGTAGGCGCCACGTGCTCTCGGAACCTCGATCCGCGGTAGTTCGACGCGCCGCGAGCCGGTTTTTCTCGCCCCCGCCTGGTGCCACCGGGCGGTACGATCTTCCTGGCGCCCGGCCCGACCGCCGGCCTGGCCGCCTTTCCGCACCCGCCCGACCCGTGACCCTGGACCTCGACAAGTTCAATCTGCCCCGCTACCTGGCCACGCTGCCGCTGTTTTCCAGCATGCGCCAGGAAGAACTCGAGCGCATCGCGCAAGGCTGCAGCCTGCGCCGAATCGAGCGCGGCCGCGTGCTGTTCAGGGCCGGCGACCCGTGCAACGAATTTCACGTGGTGGTGCTGGGCCAGATCAAGCTGTTCGCCATTTCGCCGTCTGGGGTCGAGAAGGTGATCGAGCTGTGCGGCCCGAGCCAGACCTTCGCCGAGGCCGTGATGTTCATGGGCATGCCCTACGTGGTGTCCTCGCAGGCCCTGACCGACACCTTGCTGCTGACCATCGAAAAGGCCGGTGTGCTGGCCGAGATCACCTCCAACTCGGATTTCGCGCTGCGCATGCTGGCCGGCCTGTCGCGCCGCCTGCACGGGCTGATCAAGGACGTGGAAGCCTACGCGCTGCACAACGGCGTGCAGCGCGTGATCGGCTACTTGCTGGGCGACCGCCTGACGGAGAGCGAGATGGCCTCCGAGACCGTCACCGTCTCGCTGCCCGTCAGCAAGGCCGCCATCGCCTCGCGCCTGTCGCTCACCCCCGAGTACTTCTCGCGCGTGCTGGGCGAGCTGGAAAACGCCGGCCTGATCCACGTCGACAAGCGCGACATCCACATTCCGGACACCGCGCGCCTGGCCAACTACCAGCCGCGCTGACGCGGCGGCCGAGCGCCTAGCGCCGCCGGTACATGCTGGTGGTGGTGCGCGTCAGCCCGGCCTGCTGCAGACGCGCCAGGGCCTGGCCGGCGTGGGCGTGGGTGATGGCCAGGCCCAGTGCGTCGGCGGCGTCGGGGCGGGGTGCGGCCGACAGGCGCAGCAGGCGCTGCACCATGGCTTGCACCTGGGCCTTGGCGGCCTTGCCGTGGCCGGCCACGGCCTGCTTCATCTGCAATGCGGTGTACTCGGCCACCGGCAGGTCGCTGGCCACCAGGGCCGTCACGCAGGCGCCGCGCGCCTGGCCCAGCAGCAGCGTGGCCTGCGGGTTGACGTTGACGAACACAATCTCCACCACCGCCACGTCGGGCTGGTAGCGCGCGCTCAGCTCGCGGATGCCGTCGAACAGCAGCTTCAGGCGGGCCGGCAAATCGCCCAGCTCGGCCGCGTGGGTCTGGATCACGCCGCTGGCCACGTAGCTCAGTTGGTCGCCGCCAGGGGCGTCCAGCACGCCAAAGCCGGTGGTGCGCAAGCCGGGGTCGATGCCCAGAATCCTCATAGCTTCAAATTTTATAGCGCCTGTGGCTTGCTGGTCGCCGGCTGGTGCTGAAAAACATTGAAAATTTCGTCCTGGGCATGATTGCTTTTAAAAAGATAGCACGTCAGGATGATTGGGTGCCGGCTACAGGTCAAAATACCACCGAACCGAGTGAAAAAACACCGGCGCGGCGAAGCACAGCGCGTCGACCCGGTCCAACAGGCCGGCACTGCCGGTGACCGAGGCGGTGCGCGGGCCCCAGTTGGTCACGCCGCGGTCGCGCTTGATGGCCTTCATCACCAGGTGGCCCAGCGAGCCGGCCATGCAGGCGATCAGGGCCATGGCCAGTGCCTGGCCGGGGGCGAAGGGCGTGATCCCCGACAGCAGCACGCCCAGCAGGGCGCCGGCGCCCATGCCGATGCCCCAATTCAGCCACGAGAAGCTGGAGCTGACCTGCGGCGCCACCGCCTTGCCCGGCCGGTAGCGCTGGGCCAGGTGCTGCGCCAGCATGCAGGTCTGCACCACCAGGGTGACGAAGAACACCAGGAAGGCGTTGCGCCCGCTCCAGTCCGGAAAGCGCAGCAGCAGTAGGGCCGGCACGTGCGACAGGCCGAAGACGCAGACCATCACGCCCCATTCCAGCTTGGCGTTGCGCTCCAGAAAGCCGTGCGTGTCGTTGCCCAGGGCGCTGACCACCGCCAGGCCCAGGAACACGTAGACCGGGATGAACACCGTGAACAGGTCGAACTGGCGCGCGCCGACCAGCCAGTACTGCAGCGGCAGCACCACGAAGAAGGCCAGCACCAGACTGCGGTGGTCGGCGCGCCGAGTCGGCGAGAGCGTGATGAATTCGCGCAGCGCGAAGAACGACACCAGGGCGAACAGCACCGTGGCCACCACGTCGCCCAAGGCCCAGGCAAACCAGAACACCAGGGCCATGAACCACGAGTGGCGCAGCAGCACCCCGGCGTGGGCCAGTTCGCCCTCGCCAGCCGGGGCGCTGGCACCGGGGCGCTCGCGCATCGACAGCGCCAGCAGGATCACGCTGGCCAGCGCCAGCACGCCGAACACCAGCAGGAACAGGGCGGTGACCTGCTGGTCGGGGGTTAGGCGGCGCAGAAAACCGGTCATCAGATGTCCCGCAAGGCGATGACGGCGGCGCGGGCGCGCTCCAGGAAGGCGCGGCGCTCCTCGTCGGGCGCCACCTGCAGCGGCGCGCCGAAGGTGACCGAGCACAGCACCGGCACCGGCACCAGCTCGCCCTTGGGCATGACGCGCTGCACGTTGTCGATCCAGGCCGGCACCAGCACCGCCTCGGGAAATTTCAGCGCCAGGTTGTACAGGCCGGCCTTGAAGGGCTGCGGCTCGGGTTGGTTGCCGCGCGTGCCCTCGGGGAACAGGATCAGCGAATCGCCGCGCTCCAGCGCCTCGATCAGCGGCTGCAGCGGGTCTTCGTCGCCCTTGCGCTCGCGCTCGACGTAGACGGCGTTGAACACCGCGCTGGTGATCCAGCGCCGGAATGGGGTCTTGGTCCAGTAGTCCTTGGCGGCGATGGGGCGGGTGATGCCGCGCAGCTCGCGCGGCAGGGCGGCCCAGATCATCACCAGGTCGGCGTGGCTCTGGTGGTTGGCGAAGTAGATGCGCTGCTCGGCCTTGGGCGGGCTGCCGTGCCAGCGCGCCTGCGCGCCGGTGAGCAGGCGCACGATGCCCAGCAGCAGCAGGCCCATGGCGCGCGCGGCCAGCGGCTGCCAGACCGGGGCGCTGGCGTGGCTGGGCGGGTTCATGGCAGTTCGGCCCGGCGCATGCGCGTGGCGATGATGTTGGCGCGGCCGCTCAGGTAGGCCGAGCGCGGCAGCTTCTCGAAGTAGCGTGGGCGCGGCAGCATGACGGCCAGGCGCGCGGCCTCCAGCGGCGTGAGCTGGTCGGCGCGCTTGCGAAAGTAGTGCTGGGCGGCGGCCTCGGCGCCGAACACGCCTTCGCCCCATTCGACGCTGTTGAGATAGATCTCGAGGATGCGCTGCTTGGACAGCAGCGCTTCGAGCATCAGCGTGATGACGAACTCCTGGCCCTTGCGCGCCAGGCTGCGCTCGCTGCCGAGGAAGAGGTTCTTGGCGAGCTGCTGGGTGATCGTCGAGCCGCCGACCACGCGCGCCTCGCGCGGCGCGGCCTTGCTGCCCTTGCGCTCGATCTGCTGCGCGTTGAAGCGCTGCACACGCTCTTCGGCACGCTGATTGCGTTCCCAGGCGCGCTCGATCGCGTCCCAGTCGACGCCGGCGTGCTCGGTGAACTCGGCGTCTTCGGAAGCGATCACCGCGCGCTTGAGCTGCGGCGAGATGCGCGCGTAGTCCACCCATTGCTGCGCCCACTCGATGCGCTGCTTCTCGACCAGCAGCCGCCAGGCCTCGGAGCGCTGGAAGGTGGTCGATTGCGGGTCGACCACCGCCATCAGCGCGATGCGCGCGGCGAAGTAGATCTGCAGGGCGATCACCGACAGCACGAACAGCGCGACAAGGCGCCCCAGCGAACGCAGCAGGCGGGCCATCGTCAACGAACCTTCGCGGCCAGCCGCTCGCGCAGCGTGGCCAGCACCGGCGCTGTCTCGGGCCGCACGCCGCGCCAGACGAAGAAGGCTTCGGCCGCCTGCTCGACCAGCATGCCCAACCCGTCGCGGCCGCGCGCGCCGTGCGCCCCGGCCCAGGCGAGAAAGCCTTGCGCGGCCGGGCCGTACATCATGTCCAACGCCAGCGCGCCGGGGGCGAGCGCGGCGGCGGTCACCGGCACCGCGTCGCCTTGCAGGCTGGAGGCGGTGGCGTTGATCACCACATCGAAGCCGCCGCCGGCCTCGTGCGGCTGGCAGGCGGCGAGCGCAGTCGCGCCGGCAATGTCGGCGTGACGTGTCACCAAGGCTTCGGCCTTGCCCAGCGTGCGGTTCGCCACCACCAGCGCCGCCGGCCGCGCGGCTAGCAATGGTCCGAGCGCGCCCGCCGCCGCGCCGCCGGCGCCGATCAGCAGCACGCGCCTGCCGGCCAGCGCGACGCCGGCGTTGTGTTCGATGTCGCGCACCAGGCCGACGCCGTCGGTGTTGTCGGCCAGCCA
>JAIUOM010000169.1 GCA_020161215.1 Pseudomonadota bacterium | reverse complement strand
TGGCATGGCTGAACGTGGGTGTCCATGACCTCGGTGCCACGAGCGCATCCAGCGAAATGCGTTCCAACCTGTCGTCTCAGGCCCGCTCTCCGTTGGTACAGGGTCTTCCCAAGGACAAGGACGGCGACTCCGGTAATGGCGGTCACATTGGCGGCCCCTCTTCCGGTGGCGGCGTGCCGCGTCTTGGCGGTGGCGGTGGTGCCGGAACGACTCCTGTGAACGTAGGTGGTCAAGGTGTGGCCCCGCCTCTGGATGCAGCCGCCGAGGGCACTGGGGCATCTATGGCATCCGCCCGCAGTGGTGTTGCCTCCGCAGGTGCCGCTCGCGGATCGAATGTCGAGTCGTCGCGCCCTTTGTCGGCGGGTGAAACCCCTCCGATTGAGTCGGAAGGTGGCGAGCCTCGCCGCACGATGAGCAATCGCGTCTCCGATGCACTTGGCGTCGGCATGGGCCATGCAGTAATGGCAGCGGCCTCGACCGTCAGCGAGAGCGCTGGCCGTGCCGCTCAAGCCATGCGACAAGCCAATGGCCCCGGTGACGCACTCGTGAACGGCGGGGTTGCCGCCGTCACTGGTGCAGCAGCAGCCCTCAAGCGCACGGCTCCAACCATCGGCAAGGAAGCTGTCGCCGCGTTCAACGAGGGAGCGGATTCGCGCGTCGCCGCCGCGATTGAAGCGAAGCGCACTCCCGGTGACGCAGCCGAACCCGATGGCCCGATCAACACGGGCGACGCCACAACACCGAAGGAGGAAGCATGACCCACGACTATTGGAGCACCCCTGCCGCTGCTCGCGAGATGGAAAGCATCGGCTATCAGGATGGGCAGCGAGCGGGCCATCAGCGTGGCCTCAATGAAGGCTTCCGCAAGGGCATGAATCAGGGCATCCAACAGGGTCGTCAGGAGGCATGGGCCGAAGTTCAGCCGCAACTGAATGCTGCCAATGAAATGGTGCAGGGCATGGCCCAGATTCTGGCTGCCGCTGCGGACGCCCTCCTGCAAGCCGACGACGCTGCCAAGGTCGCCTTCGCGTTGAAGTACGCCGACCGGCTCGACAAGGCGATGGCGAAAGGCCTGATCCGCACTGCGCCCCACAACAACCCCCAGCTCGCCGGTCTGTCCGTGGTCATGCGTCTCGTCGATGAGTCGCGCCGGGCATGCCTGCAAGCGACTGAATCCCCTATCCCGTAAGGAGTCACCTCATGCGCCGCCCCTCAATCACCTTCCTCCACGCCACCCACCTCAACAGCCGGGTTCGCCGCGTCACTCCCTCCGCTGTACGCACGGCCCGCATCGTGGCCACCAAGGAAGGCTACGAGCTGCACGCGACGCTGGCAGGCAGCACCGACCGTTGGGTGCTGACCTCTCCGGGTGGCATCGCTAGCACCTTCGGCGACCTGCCGGGCCTGCGCGAGTTCGCCTCTGTCGTCCTCGGCCGCGACCGCGTGCCGGTGTCTTACCAAGCTGCTTGAGAGGCCCGCTCACCATGAAAGCCACCCACACCCTGATCGCTTCCGCCCTCCTGCTGGTCGCTACGCTTGCCAGCGCTCAGATGCCTGCTGCCCTGCGTGATGCAAACGCACCCGCAGCCGGTGACTGGGCCAAGGCCTCGACAATCCTGCGCGCCGCCATCGAGTGCCGAGAACCGCTGCCCTCTGCTTCGTCGGTGCTGGGCATCTTCGGCCTGACAAACCGGCAGCTCGATGGCGACCACAAGCTGCCCGAGGCACTGACCGTATTCGGCTCGCTCAAGGTGTCAGCCATCTCGATCTTCCACGGCGACGAGGACGAAGGCATCAGCTACACCGTCCAGCCGATGGACGCAAAGTTGGCCGACGTGGTGAAGGCAGCAGGCCTCAAGAAAGACGGCCCACGCTACGTGCGCAAGGTCAAGGGCGGCATCATCGAAGCCAGCGAGCCGCAGCCCGGCATGATCCAGCTCGCCTGCATTCGGGGTGGCGGCCATGAATAAGGCGCTCACCAAGCCCGCCATCGGCGTGCTGGTGGGCGCGTCTCTCGCGCTGGCTGCCAGCGCAGGCGCGTCCCAGACCAGCGGCAACTGGTTCTCGTCCATGTTCTCGACGGGTGGCAGCAGTTCCACCAACGGGGTGTCTGCGTCGATGGCCGCCGTGGATGCGGCGATGAACCAGAAGATGCACGACGATCTCAAGAACTGCGACGACGTGGGCATCGGCGCGAGCATCAAGACTGCCATCGGCGCGCACAGCGAGATGGCCTCGGCCACGCCGAACGTCGAAAGCCTCTTCGACGTGAATGACTCCTGCTTTGCCAGCGTCAGCCAGATCATCGACCTGTCGTTCTCGATCCCTTCACTCGGCTCGATCCTGTCGTCGGCGCAGGACGCAGTTTTGAAGTACGCGCAGAAGAAGGTGTGCTCAACCGTGGGCAAGGTCAGCGGCATGGTGACTTCGCCGATCAACCAAGCCATCGGGCAGTGGAACACCTTGGGGTCGCAGTTCAGCGACATCAACGGGATGGCCAACTCCGCCGTGGGTGGCTCGATGAGCACGCTCGATCCGCAACTTGGCAGCGGCTACAAGCCCGCCTCTGCCGCCACCAGCTACAGCGTGAACGCCAACGCCTTCGGCTCGAACCAGACCGTGTTCAACACCGGGGCCAGCACCCAGCAGGGTGCGCAGACCGCGCCCGTGACCTCGGTACAGCCGCAGGCCAGCCAGCAGGCTCAACCCACACAGACCGAACCCCAGAGCTTCACGAGCTGGGCGTCGAATCTTTTCAACTGAGGACTGACACATGCGCAAGCCGCTCGTTCTGACCCTCGCGCTGGCGATCAGCGGCAGCGCACTCGCTGACACCTGCATGGTGTCGCCCACCTCGAAGGAGCAAGTCTCCGGCCGCTTCGGCAAGTTCCGTGAGGGTGGGGCCGCCAACTTCGGCTCAGGCAACGCCAAGCCGCACATGCACGACGGCCTCGACTTCTCGACCAGCGGACAAACCGCCCCGCTCTATGCCACCTCGGCAGGCACGGTGACGTGGGCCAAGCTGCGCGGCAGCGCTGGCAATACCGTCATCATCAAGCGCGACAACGGGCAGTCGGCCGTGTACTACCACCTGAGCTACATCGCCGTGAAGGAAGGCGACAAGGTGCAGGCCGGGCAGGAGATCGGCCGCGCTGGTGCCACCGGGATGCAGCCGGGCGGTGCAGTCCACCTGCACTTCATCTACGGGGTGCCGAACTCGGATGATGCCCGCGCCAAGACCTTCTCGGCCGACGCTAACAAGAATCCGACGTTCAACCCGGCGCAGTTGCCGAACGCAATCACCAAGCAGAACTCGGCTTTCAACTACGCCACCGATCCATCGCCCTACTTCTGCAAGACGTTCCCGATCCAGAACGACGGCCTGTACCCCGTGCTGGGCAGCGACACGATGGCGCAATACAACAAGCTGTTCGGCGCGGCCCCGCCGATGGGCGTGCCGCCGTCCACCCAGTTCGACCCGGTGCAGGTCGCCGCAGCCAACGGCGACGCCTTGCAGGCGGCCTCCAAGGGCGCGACCTCGATGGCGAGCGTGCTCAACGACGCGGACGGCTACGGCTCACTGCCGTCGCCACCCATCGGTGACTACGAAACCATGTCGCCCGCCGAGATGATGAGCACCGAAGCTATGCGCCGCTTCGCGGACTCGGAATGGAACAAGTCCATCACTCAAGTCAGCAGCCGCGCTCTTTGGGTGGACTACCTGCGCGCGATGGGTGTGTCTGCACAGCTCAACGCAGCGATCCGGCAGAAGAAAGAGCGCATGGAAGCCTTGATGGCGCTCTACACCTCGCAAAAGCTCGTCGCCAAGCGGCAGCAGGTGGATGCGGCCCGTGAGCGGGCGCAGCGCGCCGACGTGCAACGCTCGATCCAGTGACATCGGAGGGTCAAGATCATGATCCTTTTCTTCGACTTCGAGCGGCTGCTGTACGGGCAGACCATCGGTGACATCGGGCCTGCTGCCCGGCTGGCCAAGGTGTTGATGCCCTATCCGCAGGTGGATCTCGTGCTCACGCGGTGGCGGATCGGAGCAATGCGATCAGTCGATGACGTGCGCGGTGAGGTGCCCGAACTGGGCAACCGGATCAACGACGTGGCGCACCGGCCCGTGCGCTCGGATGAGCAGCCGGAACGCGAGATCACCGGCACGCTTCGCCGGACGCGGCAGCTCTACTGGGCGGCCGTGGTGCCGAACTGGGATGCACAGGGCTACATCCAGCAGGCGACCCGCTCGGGTGCGCCGCTGATCCTGTGTCCCTGCGGTTTCGATGAGGAAGCTGCGCAGCGGCTGCACGCCGCCTTGGCGCGTGTTGTTTTCAATGAGGAGCTGGTCAGCGGTGTTCGCCGTCCGCTCCATCAACTGGGGGAGGCCTTGCCATGCTGATGCTGATTGAGCACGATTCGATTCTGTCCACGCCCGAAGCACGCCAGAGTTTGGCGGCCTTCGTCGCCAACCGGCCGAACATCAACGTAGCGGTGTTCCACTCGGCCAAGCTCTCGGCCGCTGAGGTCTGCGAGGCCTACCCCCCCGAGCTTCGCGAGCGCCTGATGCTGACGCCTGACACTCCGCGAGAGCGCGACCTGCGACTTTGGCTGGGCTATGAGGCTGGATGTGTCTATGCAGCTCTGAGGCACACCGGCACGCTGGCTCAGTGCGAGGCCGTCGTGTGTCTGGTGCCTCCCGCCTGGGGCGACAGTGCCCGTGAGCAGTTCGGTGCGAAGCGAGTGGTCGTGATTGGTGAGCCTTTCAGCGCGGAGGCGGCCCGCCGCCTTGCTCGAAGCCTCTCGACCTACCGTCGCACGCCGGTCGAACCGTTGCCGCGCAGCTTGTCCAGCAAGGCATCGGTTGCGTCGATGGCAGCGACCTCGGCAGGCGTGAAAACCTCTTCACGCGGCAAGTCCTCGGGCCAGTCGATCCGCTCGGCCTCGCTCTCCCAACGCGTGGCCAGCTCGCACAGCATCTTGGGGTAGTGCTGGAGCAGTTCAGACCCTGGCCCGGCGACCTGGCAGGCGTCGATAACCTGCTGCAAGCTCGCGGCCGTCAGCCGCAGGTCGGCGATCAGCGCCTCGATTCGGCTCGGCCTGTTCACTTCTTTCCTCCCTTGACTGAGGGCGCACCAGCGCCCGCCGAAGCGGTCAGTCCTTGAACGGTGCGTTGCAGGGCATCCAACTGCCCCTGCAAGCCCTCGACGGCCTTGGCCGAGGCCCGAAGCCCAGCCAACTCCTGATCGCGTGCTGCCAGGGCGTTCTGCGCCTCCGCAAGCAGGGCGTCGAGCCGTGCCACCGACGCCACCTTCTCCTGAATCGTCGCCTGCCGGGCCGCCATGCTCATCTCAAGCTCGCGCACACGCTGGGTGAGCGCGTCGATTTGGCCGATCTGCTCTTGCTCGACGCCTTCCAGCCGGGCGACTTCCGCCTCGGCACCGGCAAGCAGTCCCTCGGCCTTGTCGCGGGAGGCTTCGGCCAGCGCGAGCGGCTCAGCGACGGCCGCCTTCGCACCATGCAGCGCATGTGCGTACAGGGTCTGCACGAAGTCCCGGCCACGCGCCTCGATGTCGGCGGGCAGATCGACGGCGGCGATCTCGCCCTTGCGCTTGGCCTCCCACGCTTCGAGGTGCCGCTTCACGGTCGTGTACGAGCCGCCCGTGCGCTCCTGCACGAGCGTCATGCTCGGTTCCTTGCCATCGGCAACGAGGGCGTCTGCTGCCGCAAATACGGCCTCCTGTGTCGCTACCGGCTTCGCCATGTCGCTCCCCTTTGCATTACGATAATTACTGTAATTATCGTAATTACGATAATAGGAAGCAAGGGGACGTGATGGTGGTGTCGCCCGTCGCTTGCGGGGTGCGGCCCCTGCAAGGGGCGCCCGCCGATGGCGAGGTTTTTCACCGACTTTTGGTGCTGCCGCATAAATAGATGTGAGGCGACTGCCCAGAAAGGAGGTGAAAACAATGGAAATCATCGTCATCAAGCACAACGGCTATCCGTTCTGCAACAACGAGAACGCCGTGCTGCTCGCAACGGGCATCACGCACCACATCGTCCTGTTGCTCAAGACGTAAGCCATGCGCCCTCGGACTAACGCCGAGGGCGTCCATCCGGCCCGCATGTTGGTGATGTCGAGCGCCGAGGCGAGGCGGAGGCGTCGTGGCGGCCGGGCCACTCCCATGCCTCAAAAGCGCCTTGCTGGGCCTCTGCACCTTCGCGCACGTCCGTTTCGAGCAGGGACGGCGGCAGGCCCTCCCTTTTCTAAAGACCAATCGGCCTGTGCGCATCACCAGATGGTTCACCGGGGCATACCGTGCTTGGCCCTGAGTCCGGGGGACTCAGGGCTGAGGCGGTAGCGTGAAGAAAATCGGCCCAAGCCGATTTTTAGCGTAGCCCGCCGAACACATGCCACGGCGCACAGGTCGTCGAACACCATCAGGCGGCTTGCCCGCCCTTCAAGCAATGTTGCCCCACAGGGGCCACGATTTGGGGGAGGGGGAGCCGACTTGATCGGGGAACCCCCGTAGGGGGTGCCCCGGCCGAAGGCCGCAAGCGGCAGCCGGGCACTGGCGAGGGAAGGATGGCAGCCCAAAGGGGCGAGACGCCGTAGGTGGCTCGACGCGCAGCGCAACAGCCTTGCCCGCAGCGTCAGCAAAGGGAGCCGCCCGTGTGAGTTTTCGAGTTAGCGTCGAGCGGCATCGGTGCGGACGTGGCGGCACCGACCAAGGGTAAGTCTTAAAGGATAAAGACAAGGATAAAAGGATAGGGGTGTAAAAACTCGCTGTTTTTTGCTGTCGTATCAACGACATAGCAGACCCCGCCCGCGACCCATTCCACCTGCTGCACGTCGAAAGGAGTCCGAAAATTCGTCGACTTATGCACAGCTTTTGCGGCCAGCAAGAGCTTCCGGCGAGACCTGCGACCCATTCCCCCTGCGATTTCAACGACCCGCGACCCATTCCCCCTGAACTCCTCCGCGACCTGCGACCCATCCCCCCTGTCCGCCTATGGCACCCGCGAGTCAAACCCCTCGTCAATAGTCGTCCCGCGACCTATCCACCCTGCGACCTGCGACCCATTCCCCCCGATGCTCTGTCTCACCCGCGACCTATTCCACCCGTGGGCGAGGCAGGTGAAGTGTGCTCGCCACGACGTTGCCGGCACGTAGCCACCCGGCACCCGATCCGCCGGTTGACGATGGCTGGGTGGCATCTCGTTGGGCGTCACTGCGGCGGCGGTTTGCGGCTTTCTGTTCGGCCGAGAAATCACGGGCAGCTTTGATCGTGTAGGTCACATCCTCGATTTTGTTGCGGCCGCCTCGGTGTTCTTTCTTGTCGATGCTGTGCAGTGCACCCAGCGATTTCAGCTCATCCCATGCTTCATCAAGTGCCGCGACAGCATCTCGGACTCGCCCGTAGCCATTCAGCAGTGCGCTGTCGCGCTTGATCGTGCTGAAGCGCATCTCAAACCCGTCGATCATTGATGCCTGCGTGTACTTGAGGACAAGTTGGCAGAGGAGCCAGCGAGCAAGCTGCGCATCACAATTCATGAGCCGTTGATAGTTGAACTGCCGATAGGTCACCTCATCGATGCTGCGCGTCACCAGCGGATGGAACTGGGCGAGCCAGCGGGCATCTCGATCAGCTTCGTAGTCGCTGCGGCTCACGCCCGCGAGTGCGGTCAGGTAGGTAGCGCGAGCGAAGCCTTCTTCGCCGTCAGTGCCCTTGGCGATGATCTCGATGCTGCTGAGCGAGAGGATGTCCAGTCCTTCGACCAATTCGTCGTATCGCAAGCTGTGCCCCTGCTGCTCCAGCTCTCGCCGGAGACGATGCAACGAAAACCGCACCCCGCTGCGATAGTCCGGTCGGTCAAAGAAGCCCGCCTGCTGCTCGGTGGCCAACTTCCGCAGGGCGTGTTCAATCAGTTCTTCGCGGGCGCTTGGGTAGTAACTGATGCGGCGGCCATCCGCCGCACGAACTCGTGCGGGATAGATCAAGGCAGTGAGCTGTCGCTGCCTGTAGTGAAACGGGCTCTGTTGCAAAAATCGTGAAGCTTGAGCATGCTTGGCGGAGATTGGACGGACGGAACGATGACGGATTTCAAGTGGCGCCATTTCCAGGGTGATGTGATCCTGTGGGCGGTGCGCTGGTATTGT
>JAIUOM010000168.1 GCA_020161215.1 Pseudomonadota bacterium | reverse complement strand
CGGCCGAGCTGCGCCTGCGCCTGTACAACAACACCGAGGCCCGCTACGGGCTGACGCACGACGCCGGCGGCGGCGGCGCGCAGGTGCTGGGCGACCCGGAGGCTGCCAGCCCGGCCCAGGCCGCGGCTTCCGCCCCCAGCGCCGCCGAGATCGAGCGCCTGGCGCCCTGGCAGGCCAGCCAGATCGATCTGCTCGACCAGCTCGATCCGCTGTCGCGCCGCCGCATCACGGTGCTGGAGCAGAGCGACGCCGCACTGCACGCCATCGTGCAGCGCGGCACCGAGCTGCGCCAGTTGATGGCGCGCGAGCTGCTGTGGATTCCCAGCCACCACCGCATCAACGCGCAATGGCTGGACGAATGGCAAGGCCAGGCGCGCGACCTGGCCTTGCTGCCCCCGGCGCTGGCGGCCGGCGCGCGCGCCGTGGCACGCGATATCGCCGACGACCTGCTGCCCTACCTGGCGCTGGCCGCCGTGCTGCTGGGGCTGATCGCTCTGCGGCTGCGCGCGCCCAGGCATCTGCGCACCATCGCCGTCGAAGTGCGCGACTTCTCCCAGGACCGTTTCGCCCTCACCCTGCAGGCCATCATGTGGACGGTGCTGATGGCCCTGCCCGTGGCGGCCACCGCCCTGGGCCTGGGCTGGACGCTGCAGGCCGCTGGCGCGCGCCAGTCGGCCGATCTGGAGGCCCTGGGTCATGCCATCGTGCAGATGACGCCCCCGCTGCTGCTGGTCGGCCTGCTGAGCGCGCTGTGCCGGCCCGACGGCATGGCCGACGTGCACCTGGTCTGGCCGGCCACCCGGGTCGCGGTGTTGCGCCGTGCCTGGCCGCTGTTCGCGCTGATCGTGCTGCCCACCATCCTGGTGACCTTGCTGGCGCTGAACCGCAACGTGAACGCCACCATCAGTACCCAGGCGCGCCTGGCCGTGATGGTGCTGGCGCTGGGCCTGGCCGCGCTGCTGTGGTGGATCCTGCACCAACGGCCGACGGCCAGCGGCGGGCAGCGGCCGCGCTGGTTTCGACTGGTCGGCTGGCTGGGGCCGCTGGCCTGCGCCATGGCCTTTCCGCTGGCGGCGCTGGGCTACGTGTTCACCGCCACCGTCATGCTGGGCGCCCTGCTGACCAGCCTGGTGGTGGTGCTGGGCGTGTCCATCGTCAATGGCCTGCTGATGCGCTGGCTGCTGCTGAGCGAGCGCGGCTTGGCCCTGAAACGGCTGCGCGCCCAGCACAGCGCGGCCAGCAGCGGCGTGGCCGACGTGGAGGCTGGCGAAACCCCGCCCGACCTGCAGAGCGAGCTCAGCCTGGTCTCCGTCAGCGCCCAGTCGCGCCGGCTGCTGCGCTTGCTGCGTGTGCTGCTGCTGGTGGTGGGCCTGGCCTGGGCCTGGTCCGACGTGCTGCCGGCGCTGCTGCGTCTGGACAGCGTGCTGCTGTGGAGCACCTCCGACACCGACGCGGCGGGCAAACCCATCACCGTCGCGGTCAGTCTGATGGGCCTGTTGAGCGGGCTGGCCCTGTTGCTGCTGACCTTCAGCCTGGCGCGCAACCTGCCCGGCCTGCTGGAGCTGCTGCTGATCCCGTCGAGCCACGTCAGCGCCGCCACCCGCTACACCGTCACCACGCTGGCGCGCTACGTGGTCAGCATCGCCGGCACGGTGGCCGCGTTCGGTCTGTTCGGGCTGCGCTGGGGCCAATTGCAGTGGATGGCCGCCGCGCTGACCGTGGGCCTGGGTTTCGGGCTGCAGGAAATCTTCGCCAACTTTGTCTCCGGCCTGATCCTGCTGGTGGAGCGGCCGTTTCGCGTCGGCGACACCATCACCATCGGCGAGCTGAGCGGCACCGTGACCCGCATCCGCACCCGCGCCACCACGGTGCTGGACTACGACAACAAGGAAATCGTCATCCCCAACAAGACCTTCATCACCGGCCAGGTCACCAACTGGACGCTGAGCGACAACGTCACGCGCCTGATCATCAACGTCGGCGTGGCCTACGGCAGCCCACCGGCGCGCGTGCGCGAGCTGCTGCTGCGCGCGGCGCACGAAAACCGCCAGGTGCTGGCCGACCCGGCCCCCACTTGTTGGTTCATGACCCTGGGCAACAGCACGCTGGACTTCGAGCTGCGCGTGTACGTGGCGGCCCTGGGCGATCGCCTGGCCGCCCGCAGCGACCTGAACCAGCGCATCACCGAGCTGATGGGCGAGGCCGGCATCGAGATCGCCTTCCCACAGCTCGACGTGCACGTGCGCGACCTGCCCGAGCCGCGCCGCGCCGCGCCCGACCTCCCCCCCGCCCCCGCACCCACGCCTGCCCCATGATCGGACCTGTTCGTCGCACCCTCACCCTGTGGTTCCTGTCGATCCGCGACATGCTGGCCTCGGCCGGGCCGGTGGCCCTGCTGGCCGTCGGCGTGCTGGTCGGCGCCTACTGGTGGCTGGACCCGCAGCCGCCCAAGACCGTCATCCTGGCCACCGGCCCGACCGGCGGCGCCTACGCCGAATTCGGCCAGCGCTACGTGCAGGCCCTGGCGCGCGACGGCATCACCGTGCAGCCGCTGCCCAGCGAAGGCTCCCAGACCAATCTTCAGGCGCTGCGCGAAGGCCGCGCCAATGTGGCTTTCGTGCGCGGCGGCAGCGCCGACCCGAGCGCCGACGGCGAAGCCGGCATCACCTCGCTCGGGGCCTTGTTCTACGAAGCCATTTGGGTGTTCTATCGGCCGGAGGCCGGCGCCAACAAACCCAAGAAAGCTATAAAAAAGATAGTTGAAGAGCCGCAGCCCCTGCACATCCTGTCGCAACTGAAGGGCCTGCGCGTGAACATCGACCGGCCCGGCAGCGGGGTGCCCGAGATGCTCGATCGCCTGCTGCAGGCCAATGGCATGGGCCTGGGCGACCTGGTCACCAGCGAGCTGCCCGCGCCCGCCGCCGCCGAGGCACTGCAAGGCGGCCTGATCGACGCCATGGTGCTGGTCAGCGCCGAATCCCCGCTGGTGCGCCAGTTGCTCGGCACGCCCGGCATTGCCCTGCTGGACGTGAGCCAATCCGACGCCTACGCGCGGCGCTTTCCCTTCTTGCAGCCGGTGACCCTGCCGCGCGGCGTGGTCGATCTGGCGGCCGACGTGCCGCCGCACGACGTCAACCTGCTGGCCGCCACCACCTCGCTGCTCACGCGCGAGGACACCCACCCGGCTCTGCGCCAGCTGTTCGCCCAGGCCGCGCAGAACGTGCACAGCGGCGCCGGCTGGTTCCACCGCGCGCGCGACTTCCCCAACACCCGCACCAGCGAGCTGCCGGTCAGCCCCGAGGGCGACCGCGCCATCAACGGCCGCCCGCCGTTCTGGCAGCGCTACCTGCCGTTCTGGGCCAGCAACCTGCTGGAGCGCATGTGGCTGGTGATCGGCGGCCTGATCGTGCTGCTGCTGCCGCTGTCGCGCGTGGTGCCGCCGCTGTACACCTACCGGGTGCGACAGCGCGTGTTCCGCTGGTACGCGCGGCTGCGCCACATCGAGGCCCGGCTGGACGAAGGTCTGGGCCAGCGCGACGAACTGCTCAACGAGCTGGACGAGCTGGACCGCGTGGCCAACCAGATCACCGTGCCGCTGGCGCACGCCGAGGAGCTGTTCACGCTGCGCAACAACATCGACGCCGTGCGCCGCCGCCTGCTGCACAAGCGGCCGACCGAACCCTCAGGGGACTGAGGATTTGGCAGGCCGCGGCCAGGGGTTCATCGGTCGGTCAATAAGTCCAAAACACCTGTTGCAGGGCCGCCGCGTCGCTGACCCGGGTCAGCGCCAGCGCCGCCAGCAGGCGCGCGCGCGGCGGGTTCTGGTCGTCGCAGACCACGCTGTCCAGCGCGTCGTCGTCGAAGCTGGCGTTGCGGATCACCGGGCCGGCGCCCACGCGCGAGGCGCGCACCAGGTGCACGCCGCGCGCACGCAAGCCCTCGAACACCGGCCGCAGCGACTGCGGCACGGTGCCGCCCCCAAAACCGGCGTGCACGATGGCGCGCGCGCCGGCCGCCGCCCAGGCCTGGTAGGGCTCGGGACGCTGGTTGCCGTGGCTGGTGACCACCCCAACCAGGGGCAGCGCGTCCAACGCCCCGGCGTCGAATTGGCTGTGCGTGGTGTGCGGCCGCGTCACCGCGCGGTACCAGCGCGGCGCGCCCTCCAGCACCAGGCCCAGCGCGCCGTGCGGCGAGGCGAAGGCGTTCACGTGCAGGGCGTGCACCTTGGCCACGTCGCGCGCGCTGTGGATGTCCTCGTTCATCACCACCAGCACGCCGCGCCCGCCAGACGACGGGTGCGCCGCCACCGCCACCGCCTGCAGCAGGTTGGCCGGACCGTCGGCGGCCAGTGCCGTGCCCGGCCGCATGGCGCCGGTGAGCACGATCGGCTTGGCGCTGGGCACGGTGAGGTGCAGGAAATACGCCGTTTCCTCCAGCGTGTCGGTGCCGTGCGTGACGACCACGCCGTCCACGTCCGGCTGGGCGCACAGCTCGGCCACGCGGCGCGCCAGGCGCAGCAGCAGCGCGTCGGTGAAATCCACCGAATCGATCTGCAGCAGTTGCTCGGCGTGCAGCTCGGCCAAAAGCCCCAGGCCTGGCACGGCGGCGACCAGGTCGGCGGCCGACACCACCGCCGCGCGGTAAGCGGCCGAGGGGGCACCGGCTTCGGCGACACCCGCGCCGGCGATGGTGCCGCCGGTGCCGACCAGGGCAATGCGGGGCAGGGAGGAGGCGGTGGCGAGGGGCATGGGCGCGATTGTCGGTCAAGCCGTGTGCCCAGCCGATGCGCGCCCTGCAGGCCAGGCCCCGCCTGGCTACACTGGCCTTTTGCCCACCGAACGGAAAGCCGCCATGCCCGCCGCGTTCGCCCCCCTGCGCTCCACCTTGCTTGCCCTGGCCCTGGCCGCCCCGCTGGCCGGCCACGCCGCCCTGAAACCGGGCGACGCCGCGCCCAGCTTCCAGACCCCGGCCGCCCTGGCCGGCGCGAGTTTTGATTTCGACCTGGCCGCCGCGCTGAAAAAAGGGCCGGTGGTGCTGTACTTCTACCCCAAGGCCTTCACGCACGGCTGCACCATCGAGGCCAACGCCTTTGCCGAGGCCACGCCGCGGTTCGCCGCGCTGGGCGCCAGCGTCATCGGCATGTCGCACGACGACATCGACACGCTCAAGCGCTTCTCGCGCGAGGCCTGCCGCGACAAGTTCGCCGTCGGCTCCGACCCGCAGGCGCGCATCATCAAGAGCTACGACGCCGGCTCGCTGCTGCCCGGCATGGCCAGCCGCATCTCCTACGTGGTCGGGCAGGACGGCAAGATTGCCTTCGCGCACGAAGGCAGCAACCCGCTGCGCCACGTCGAGGAAACCTTCAAGGCGGTCGAAAAACTGCGCCAGACGCGGCCCTGAACGCCCTTGCGCGCCGGCCCGGCGCCCCCAGATGCTTCTTTTCGGCTCCTTTCTCAGCCGCCCACGCCTCTTTTCCTCATGGACATCGCCCAGTCGCTGCAAACGCTGCTCGCGGAACACGCGCTGGCGCTGCTGTTTCTCAACATCCTGCTGGAGCAGGCCGGCCTGCCGATCCCGGCCTACCCCTCGCTGATCGTGGGCGGCGCCGTGGCGCAATCCGGCCACGGGCCGACGTTGGCCCAGGTCATGGCCGCGGGGGTGCTGGCCTGCGTCGTGGCTGACCTGCTGTGGTACGGCATGGGCCGGCGCCACGGCGCCCGCCTGATGCGCGGCATCTGCCGCATCTCGCTGTCGCCCGACACCTGCGTGCGCAAGAGCACGCACCTGTACCACCAGCTCGGCCCGCGCCTGCTGCTGGTGGCCAAGTTCCTGCCCGGCGCCGGCGCGCTCACCACCTTGATGGCCGGCAGCGCGCGCACACGCCTGTGGGTGTTTCTGCTGTACGACGCGGCCGGCGCGGCCATCTGGGTCGGCTCGGGCCTGATGCTGGGCGTGTTCTTCGAGGACGCGGTGACGGTACTGCTGCGCCTGCTGACCACCTACGTGGTGCCCGGGCTGGTGGCCCTGGCCGCGGCCTTCGGGCTGTACCTGCTGTGGAAATGGGCGATGCGCCAGCACGTCATCCGCCGCAGCGCGCGCGTGCCGCGCCTGCAGGTCAAGGATCTGCTGGACTTGCAAACCAGCGGCCGCCCCCACCTGGTGCTGGACGTGCGCCCCGAAAGCGCCGAGGAAGACGGCATCCCCGGCGCCGTGCGCATGCGCCTGAACGCACGCGCGGCCGAGCTGATCGGCCTGCCGCCCGACCAACCCATCATCGTCTACTGCGAATGCCCGCGCGAAGTCTCGGCCGCCTACCTGGCCGAGCGCATTCTCAGCACCGGGCGCGGCGAGGTGTACGCGCTGGCGGGGGGCTTGCGGGCGTGGCGGGAGGCGCAGGAGCCAGCGACCCCGACGCCGCCCGAGTTGCCGCCGCCCCTGTCGGGGGTTGGCGCGGTCTGACGCACGTCGCGCCTCCCGGGCCTGTCAACGCGGCGGCGCCTGCGCCACCCGCCGCGCCACCTCCTCGCCGATGGCCAGGCAGCTGGTCAACCCAGGCGATTCGATGCCCAGCAGGTTGATGAGCCCCGGCACGCCGTGCTCGCGCGGGCCCTGGATGAGGAAATCGGCCGCCGGCTCGCCCGGGCCGGTGAGCTTGGGGCGCAGCCCGGCGTAGCCCGGCTGCAGGCCACCATCCCTCAGTTGCGGCCAGTAGCGGCGCACCTCGGCGTAAAACAGCTCGGCCCGGGCGGGATCGACCTGCAGATCTTCCGGCGAATCGACCCATTGCACGTCGGGGCCGAACTTGACCTGGCCACCCAGGTCCAGCGTCAGGTGCACGCCCAGGCTGGGCGAATCGCGCTCCACCACCGGGTAGATCAGGTGGCTGAACGGCGCGCGGCCGGCCAGGGTGAAGTAGTTGCCCTTGGCCCAGCGCGTGGGCAGCGGTGGCCGGTGCGCGGGCGCCAGGCCCTGCGTGCGGTGCGCCAGCGCAATGGCGCCCAGGCCGGCGGCATTGACCACCGTGCGGGCCTGCAGCCGGGTCTGCTCGCCGGCCCCGTTGACTTCCAATTCGATAGCACCTTCGGAAGCACCCACGCCGACCCGAAGCGATTCGACCTCGGATTGCACGGCCAGCATGCCGCCCGCGTGCTCCAGATCGCCCAGCAGCGTCAGCATCAGGCCATGGCTGTCCACGATGCCGGTCGAGGGCGACAGCAGCGCGGCCTGGCATTCCACCGTCGGCTCCAGCGCCCGCGCCTCGTCGCGTGTCAGCCAACGCAGATCGGTCACGCCGTTGGCCGCGGCGCGCTGCTCGATGGCCCGCAGCTCCCGCGCCTGCGCCTCGTTGGCGGCCACGATGAGCTTGCCGCAGCGCCGGTGCGCGATGGCGCGCTCGGCGCAGTAGGCGTACAGCAGTTGCTTGCCGTGCACGCACAGGCGGGCTTTCAGTGAACCCTTCGGGTAGTAGATGCCGGCGTGGACGACCTCGCTGTTGCGCGAACTGGTGCCGGTGCCGATGGCCTCGGCCGACTCCAGCAGCATCACCTCGCGCCCGGCCAGGGCCAGCGCGCGCGCCACCGCCAGCCCCACCACGCCAGCGCCCACGACCACGGTGTCCACGGTATCCATCTGTCGCTCTTCCCCAAGCCAAGTTGCGCGCCGCCCACGGCCCGCCAGACCGTGATCGTAATGCGCTTCAGGCCGGGAAACCGCGCAGCACCCGCACCGCGTTGTCGCCCAATTCGACGGCCGCGTAGCCGCCTTCCAGCACCAGGACCGTCGGCAGGCCCAGGCGCGCCAGCCGCGTGCCCAGGCGGGTGAAATCGGTGGCTTGCAGCGCGAAGGTGGAAATCGGGTCACCGGCGAAGGTGTCCAGGCCCAGCGACACCACCAGCGCGTCGGCCTGGTGCCGCGCGATGCGGGCGCAGGCCAGCTCCAGCGCCTCGAACCAGGCCGCCACGCCGCTGCGCGCGGGCAGCGGCAGATTCAGGTTGCAGCCGGCGCCGGCACCGGTGCCGGTTTCGTCGGCGTGGCCCAGGTAGAACGGGTATTCGGTGCGCGGATCGCCGTGGAGGCTGACGAACAGCACGTCGGCGCGGTCGTAGAAGATGGCCTGCGTGCCGTTGCCGTGGTGGTAGTCCACGTCCAGCACCGCCACGCGCGCCGCGCCGCTGGCACGCAAGGCCTCGGCCGCCACGGCGGCGTGGTTGACAAAGCAGTACCCGCCCATGAAATCCGGCCCCGCGTGGTGGCCGGGCGGCCGCGTGGCGCAGAACACGGTGCGTTCGCCGCCCAGCAGATCGCGCGCCGCG
>JAIUOM010000167.1 GCA_020161215.1 Pseudomonadota bacterium | reverse complement strand
CCGCCAGCGTCCGCACGCAGGCGCGCGCAGCCTCGGCGCCCTTGGCCACGAAGTGCTGGGCATAGAAGGCGCGGTGCGTCTCGTGCTCGTGAAAGTCCTTGGGTGTCAGCACCACCGAGAACACCGGCACCCCGCTGTCCAGCTGCACCCGCATCAGCGCGTCCACGACGGCGCTGGCGACGAACTCATGGCTGTAGATGCCGCCATCGACCACCAGGGCGCAGGCCACGACGGCATCCAGGCCGCCGCGCCGCAACAAGGCCTGCGCCAGCAGCGGAATCTCGAAGGCACCGGGCACCTGGTGCTGCTCGATCAAAGGCGGCGCGCCCGGCCACAGCCGCGCGCATTCGGCGACAAATCCGGCGTGCGCCTGCTGCACGATGTCTTCGTGCCAACTGGCCTGCACAAAGGCCAGGCGCGGCGGGTGGGCCCCGGGCGCGGCAGCGACCGGAGTGGGAACGGAGGAAACGGGGGAAACAAGGGTCTGATTCATGGAAGAACTCCAAGGAGCGGGTTGCCAGAATCAGGGCGCACGCCAGCGGCGAGCGGGCCCGGACGCCGCTGGCACCCGTGCCCACCCCGCACGCTGCGCGCTCTCTTTCATCCGGACTGTGACCGTCGGCCCCGGGATCGCACCGGGTCTGCTGACCCCGGCGGCGGCCGAATCGACCGTCGCCGGGCGCTCGCGGGCTTGTGCCGCGCCGCCCGAAGGCCGCGCCGCCATCACCGCCGGTGGGGAATTTCACCCCGCCCTGAGAACGCTGCCGCGGGCCGCAAAGCCCGCCGCAGGGGTATCTTACGGCGTTGACCGGCACCGCCTGCGTCCCTCGCCCGGCACACACCCGGGCGCACGGCGGAATGCGTCCACAATCGAAAGCGTCCGCCCACGCCCCGCCCGACCGCCGATGAATGCCCTGCCTGCCGCTGCCCACATCCCCCGGCCCGCTCGCCGCCGCGTCCTGACCGGGCTGGCCGGCGCACTGTGGCTGGCGGGCCTGACCCAGCTCACCGCCTGCGGCAGCCTGGGCGGCTGGGGCGGGCCGTTTCCGACCTTGAGCGAGGCGCGGCTGAACGAACTGCTGGCGCGCCGCTTCCCCTACACCCGCGGCTTTGCCGGCCTGGCCGAGCTGTCGCTGCTGTCGCCGCGCGTGCACCTGCTGCCCGAAACCAACCGCCTGGGCACGCAGCTGGAGCTGGCCTTGCTGGAGCGCGTCACCGGCGCGCGCTACAGCGGCGCCATGGATCTGGACTACGGCCTGCGCTTCGATCCGTTGGACGGCAGCCTGCACATGCAGGACGTGCGCGTGCACCGGCTGGACATCGACCAGCTGCCGCGCGCGCAGCAGAAGCTGCTGTCCCAATTCGCCCCCCGGGTGGCCGAGCACCTGCTGAACGACATGGTGCTGTACCGGGTGCCGGCCGAACAACTGGCCCGGGCGCGCAGCCTGGGGCTGGAGGTGAGTGGCCTGCGCGTGCTGCCGCAGGGGCTGCAGGTCGAAACCCGGGCGGCTGCGCTGCGTTGACGCATCACGCTGTCCGACGTCGGCGCACATTTCAGCAACCGTCGGCATGACTTAGACAGACATTCGGGGACTCACTCCGCCTCCGTCGACATACTTGAAGCCAAGCAACGACTTACGATAAGTCATACGACGGATTGCGGCGCCGATTCAGCGCGATTCCCCTGCGGGCGCTACCATCGTGGCCTTCTGGTCTTGCCCTTCTCTGCGCCGCGACGGCGCCGTGCATGTCCGCCCCGCCTGCCACCTCCCCCCTTCCCACCGCGACCCACGCCCTGAGCTCACGCCAGGCCTGGATGATGCTGATGGCGCTGGCCTGCGGCTTCACCCTGAGCCAGGCCTTTCGCACCATCGCGGCCATCATGGGCCCACCCCTGGCGACGCAGCTGTCCCTGTCGCCCCAGCAACTGGGCCTGTGGGCCGGTGCGTTCCATTTTTCGTTCGGCATCATGCAGATGGTGATGGGCGTGTCGCTGGATCTGGTGGGTATACGCCGCACCATCCTGGTGGCTTTTCCGATGGCGGTGTTCGGCGCGGCGTTGTCGGCCGGCGCCAGCAGCTTCACCCAACTGCTGCTGGGGCAAATCCTGATCGGCGTCGGCTGCGCCCCGGCCTTTCTGGTCTGCACCCTGTTCATCAGTCGCTATTTCCCGCGCGATCGCTTCACCGCCGTCTCCGGCCTGATCATGAGCCTGGCCGGCGTCGGCGTGCTGGCCACCGCCACGCCGCTGGCCTGGCTGATCGAAGCCAGCTCCTGGCGCTGGGGGTTTGGCGTGCTCACGGTGTGCAGCACGCTGGCCTGGCTGGCCATCTGGTGGCGGGTGCACGAGCCGGCCGCCGTGCCAGACGCCAACGCCGCCGCGGACCGCCATCCCTCGCCCCTGCGCGCGCTGCGCGAGCTGCTGGGCTTGTTCGTGCTGCCGCACACGGCCGGCCTGGTGGCCTACGCGAGCGTGGCCTACGCCGGCTTCATCACCCTGCGAGGCCTGTGGCTGGGCCCGCTGCTGGTGGAGCGGCACGGGTTCTCCCTGGTGCAAACCGGCAACGTGGCCCTGGTGATGACCCTGGCGAGCATGGCCAGCCCGGCCATTTTCGGCCGACTGGACCCCGGGGGCGCACGCCGCATCCAGTGGTTGCTGATCCTGTCGGGGCTGGCGGTGCTGTTGCTGGGCACCATGGGCTTGCTGCATCTGGCCTGGGTGGACGTGAGCCTGGCCGTGGCCTACGGCCTGCTGTCGGGCTACAACGTGCTGCAGTACGGCTACGTGCGCGATGCCTACCCGGAAGCCATGCGCGGGCGCGCCCTGTCGCTGTTCACCATGGCCATGTTTCTCGGCATTTCCTTGATGCAGTGGGCCAGCGGCCTGGCCGCCAGCCTGGCCCCCGGCTTCGGCGTCGAACCCTTCACCGCCGCCTTGCTGACCATGTCGGCCATGCTGCTGGCCGGCGCCCTGGCGTTCTGGAAGCTGCCGCGCGCCCACGTACCGGCGACCTGACTTTGGCGGAGAAAAGTCTCCGTATGTCTGAGTCATACTTTGGATGACAATCAAAATTAATAGCATACTCTCTATATTTTGCGCTGGCATATGGCTTTTTTAGCGCCCATCTTCTTGAATACCTGATGCGCCGCCTGCTGCGTGCCCCCAATGCCGCCCTGGCCCAGATCTGGGCCGATCTGCTGTGCCAGGCCGGTTACCCGACCACGGTGCAGCGGCTGTTCCTGAGCGGGGCGGCGGGCGAGTTGCCGCCCGACCAATGCCTGCCGGAGCTGTGGCTGCGCCACGACGAACATGAAGCGGCCGCCCGCGCCCTGCTGGCCGAACTGGAACGCACGCCGCAGCGGCGCTGGCGTTGCCCGGGCTGCGACGAAGAGGTGGAGGGCGGGTTCGAACAATGCTGGGCCTGTGGCGCCTGGGAGCCCAGACCCTGAGACGGCGCCTTACTGAAACGAAGCCGCGCCCCACGCCTGGCGCATCGCCTCCAGCAGCGCTTGCACCCGCGCCACCGGCAGGCGGCTCTCGGGCACCAGGGCCTTCAGCCAGAGGGGCGACAGGGGAAACTCGGGCAGCACGCGCACCAGCCGGCCGTCGGCCAACGGCGCCTGGCTTTGGTAGGCGCTCAGGCGCGCCAACCCCTGGCCGGCCAGGGCCGCGGCGAGCAACAACTGGCCCTGGTTGCTGCCGAGATGCGGCCGAACACGCACCTGGATCGGGCCGGTGGCGCTGTCAAAAGCCCAGAGCGTGCCCATGGGCAGGAAGTTCAGGATGGCGTGTTCCGCCAGCTCGCGCGGGTGCATGGGGACACCGGCGCGCGCCAGGTAGGCGGGCGCGGCGCACAGCACGCGCGGCATCGGGCACAGGGGTTCGGTGACCACCCCGGGGTAGGCGTCGGGCATCAGGGTCAGCGCCAGATCGAAGCCCTCGTCCACCGGGTTGACGGCGCGGTCCAGCGTGAGCAGCTCGATGTCGATGCGCGGATGCGCCTGCTGAAAGCCGAGCAGCAGCGGCCCCAGCAGGTGCACCGCCAGCGTGCCCGGCGACTTGATGCGCAGCGGGCCTTGCAGCTCGCCACGGTCGGCCATCAGGTCGGTGAACAGCCCCTCCACGTCGGCCACGGCGCGCTGCACCGCCGGCAGGTGGCGCTGCCCGATGGCGGTGAGCGCCACGCGGCGGGTGCTGCGTTCGAACAGCGCGGCCTTCAGGCGCCATTCGATCTGGCCAATGCGCTTGGTCACCACCGAGGGCGCCACCTTCAGCTCGCGCGCGGCGGCGGCAAAACTGCCCGTGCGGGCCACGGCCAGAAAGGTCTTCAGGTTGGTCAGGGTGTCGATGATTGTTCTCGAAAAGAGAATAAACAACTTTCATTTTGACCAATTGTGCAGTTTTCAAGAATTTTCTAGGATGCACACCATGCTTTGGACTCACCACATCCGCACATGAACGCCACCCACACCACATCCTCCGCCAGCCTGACCGAACCGAGCCGCCAGACCCCCGTGCTGGGCGAGTACGACGTGGTGGTGCTGGGCGGCGGCCCGGCCGGCATCATGGCGGCCACGGCGGCCGCGCGCGCCGGTTGCCGCACCCTGCTGGTGGAGGGCTACGGCTTTCTGGGCGGCATGGGCACGGCCGCCGGGGTGACCAATTTCTGTGGCCTGCACGCCAACGTGTTCGGCCAGATTGAGCAGGTGGTGCATGGCTTGGCCGACGAGCTGCTGGCGCGCATGGACCGGCTGGGCGGCCTGAACGCCCCGCACGCCCTGTTCGGCGGCAAGATCGCCGCGCAGGCCTACGACAACGCCGCTTTCAAGCTGGCGGCCGACGAGCTGGTGCTGTCCAGCGGGGCGCGGATACTGTTCCACGCCCAGGCGGTGGGGGTGGTGCTGGCGGCGCCGGGCCGCATCGACGCGCTGCTGCTGGAAACCAAATCCGGCCGGCAGGCGGTGCGCGGGCGGGTGTTCATCGACTGCTCAGGCGACGGCGACCTGGCGGCGCAGGCCGGCGCGCCGTTCGAGAAAGGCCGGTCGGGCTCCGGGGGGGAGGACATGATGTACCCCTCCACCATGTTCCGCATTCACGGCGTGGACGCCGCCCGCGCCGGCGATGCCTGGAACCATTTCGGCACCTGGATGGCGCAGGCCGAGCGCGACGGCCACCGCTTTGCGCGCAAGAGCCCGATCATCCGGCCGCAGAAGAACCCGGCCGAATGGCGCGCCAACGTGACCCAGCTGGCCAACGCCGACGGCAGCCCGGTGGACGGCACCGACGCCCTGCAGCTGAGCGCCGCCGAAGTCGAGGGCCGCCGGCAGATCGCGCAGTTCTTGCAGTTTCTGCGCGGCTATGCGCCGGGTTTCGAGCAGGCCTACCTGCTGGAGATCGCGCCCCAGGTGGGGGTGCGCGAAACGCGCCGCGTGCTCGGCGACTACCAGCTGAGCGAGGCCGACGTGCTGGGCTGCGCCAGCTTCGACGACAGCATCGGCGTCAACGGCTGGATCGTCGAGGACCATGTGGCCGGCAACGTGCAGTTCCGCTGGCCCGACATCCCGCACGTGCGCGGCTTCAACCATCTGCCGTACCGGATGCTGCTGCCGCGCGGGCAGGACAACCTGCTGGTGGCCGGCCGCTGCGCCTCGATGACGCACGGCGGCCAGTCGGCGGCGCGCGTGTCGGGCGCCTGCTTCGTGATGGGGCAGGCGGCCGGCACGGCGGCGGCGCTGGCGCTGGCGGCCGATGGCCTGCCGCGCCACATCGCTGTTGGCGAGTTGCAGCGCCGCCTGGCCGACGCTGGCGCCTACCTCGGGCAGGATCGCTGAGCCGGCGGCTTGGCATACTTCCCTCAACCACGCTCACAGGACAAGACAGACCATGAAACGAAGCACCTTCACCCGCGCCCTGGCCGCCAGCGCCGTGCTGGCCGGCGGCGCGCCGCTGGCCTGGGCCCAGACGGCGGCGCCCCGTTGGCCGACGCGCCCGTTGCGCCTGCTGGTCGGCTTTCCGGCCGGCTCCACGCCCGACAACTCGGCGCGCGCGCTGGCCGACGGCCTGGCCAGCGCGCTGGGCCAGCCGGTGATCGTCGAGAACCGCGCCGGCGCCTCCGGCAACATCGCCGCCGACCTGGTCGCCAAGGCCGGCGACGACCACACGCTGGGCGTCGTCATCAACGGCAACCTGACCTCGGCCAAGATGCTGAACCCAGCCCTGCCCTACGACCCGGCGCGCGATTTCAGCCTGCTCAGCCTGCTCACCACCGCGCCGCTGGCCCTGGTGGCGCCGGCCGATCTGCCGGCCGGCGCGGCCTTCTTCCAAGCCGCCGGCCAAGCCGGCGACCGCTGGAACTACGGCTCGGTCGGCGTCGGCTCGGTGGCGCACCTGGGCATGGAGCTGCTCAAGTCCAAGGTGCCGGGCCTGAAGCCGGTGCACGTGCCGTTCCAGGGCAACCCGGCGGTGGTCACCGGCCTGCTGGGCGGCCAGGTGCAAATGGCGCTGATGCCGCCCGGCCTGGTGCTGCAGCACGTCAAGGCCGGCAAGCTGCGCATCATCGGCCTGACCGGCGGGCGCAGCACCCTGGCGCCCGAGGTGCCGCCGCTGGCCGAGGCCGGGGTGCGCGATTTCAACCTGGAAGTCTGGACGGCCCTGGTCGGCCCTGCCGGGCTGTCGAAGGCCGCCCAGCAGCGCCTGGCGGCCGAGGTGCCGAGGGTCGTGCGCTCGCCCGAGGTGCGCCAGCGCCTGTTCGTGCAGGGCTGGAACGCGGTCGGCTCCTCGCCCGAAGGCCTGCGCCAGCGCGTCGGCACCGAGGCTGCGTCGATGCGCGCCATCATCCAGGCGGCGGGGGTGAAGGTGGAGTAATGCCGATTGGCGTTCAAAACCACAAGAACCGTTCAGGCTGAGCTTGTCGAAGCCCGGGACAGCGTTTCGACAGGCTCAACGCGAACGGTTGATATTTTTTCTGGTCTGAACCCGGTGCGCAGCCAAGTTCAAATTTGATAGCTGCTCAGGATGTATCCGCGCCGACATCAGCCCAAAAATGCTCAGAATGACAGGCCGGCCTACTTCCAGCGCACCGCCTCCAGCGCCACGCTGCCGCGTGCGCTGGACAAGGTCAGCACGCCTTCTTGCACCGTGGCCTGCAGCTGCATGCTGCGCTCGGCCAGAGCGGCCAGCTGCTGCGCGTCGGCGGCGGGAAAACGCCAGACACTCAGCTTGTCCAGGCGCGCCAGCTTGCCCTCGATGCCGCGCCACCACACGTCGGCCGCCGAGCCGTAGGCGTAGAGGATGACCTGGTCGGCCTTGGCGCGGGTCTTGGCGAGAGGCTTTTCCTCGGGCTGGCCGACCTCGATCCACAGCCGCGTGCGGCCGGTGAAGTCGACCAGCTGCACATCCGGCTCGTCGGGGCTGGACAGGCCGGCACCAAAGCCGATGCGCGCGTCGCCGCCGCACAGATCCTGCACCTGGTGCGCGTTCAGCGCCAGCGCCGCCAGCCGCACCATCATGCGCTCGTCGGTCTCGCTGGGGTGGCGCGCCAGGGTGAGCTGCAAGTCGGTGTAGCAGCCATGGTCGATGTCGGCCAGCTGCAGATCGGCCTTGAAGATGGTGGATTTGAGGGCCATGGGTTGAAAATTGGTACGCTATGAATTGAGTAGCTGCCGACGTTAGATCGACTAGCGCCAGAAGGCGATGGGGCGCTATTTTGCCTGCGGGTGCACTCGCGATGGGAGGGGGCACTGCTTCGCTCTGATCTCCGCTGAGTCGTAGTGACGCCGTAGGCCGGGATGTGCGCCCGGCGGCGCACCCCGGCCGCGAGCACCGCAGGTTGCCCGTAGCGCAGCGAAGGGACGCAGCGTGTGGGGTCGCCTTTCTTTGGTTTCTTTCTTTGGCGAGACAAAGAAAGAAACTGCGCCGCCGGGCGCACATCCCGGCATACAACGCCACTACCAAATCAAAGCGCTCTATCCATAAAGGGCTTCGACAAGCTCAGCCCGAACGGTGGTGAAGGCGGAGAAAACCGGGCACCAGCTCGCAGCGCAACCCGACGACTCAGCCCGATCACACCCGCTTCGCCAACTCCTGCGCCTTGCCCACATAAGTCGAAGGCGTCATCGCCAGCAACCGGTCCTTCTCGGCCTGCGGGATCTCCAGCGCGCGGATCAGCCCGTGCAGGGCTTCGCGCGTGACGGCCTGGCCGCGCGTGACTTCCTTCAGCTTTTCGTACGCGCCGGGCACGCCAAAGCGGCGCATCACGGTCTGGATGGGCTCGGCCAGCACTTCCCAGGCGTGGTCCAGGTCGGCGGCCAGCTGGGCCTGGTTCAGCTCCAGCTTGTTCAAACCCGTCAGCAGCGACTGGTAGGCCAGCACCGCATAGCCCAGGGCCACGCCCATGTTGCGCAGCACGGTGGAATCGGTCAGATCGCGCTGCCAGCGGCTGATGGGC
>JAIUOM010000166.1 GCA_020161215.1 Pseudomonadota bacterium | reverse complement strand
CTACTTCCGCTCCATCTACGACCCGCGCTTTTCCTGGCAGTTCGAGGTCGAGCCCCAGCCCGAATCCGGCAACCGCCGCGTGATCTGGCCGCGCGGCCGCGTGCTGGGCGGCTCCAGCGCCATCAACGGGCTGATCTACATCCGCGGCCAGAAGGCCGACTACGACGACTGGGCGCGCGCAGGCGCCGACGGCTGGAGCTACCGCGAGGTGCTGCCCTTCTTCAAGAAGTCCGAACGCTACGCGGGTGGCGCGAGCGACTACCACGGGGGCGAGGGCGAGCTGAATGTGTCCGACCTGCGCAACGACCACCCCTACTGCGCCGCCTGGCTTGCAGCCGGCAAGGAGGCCGGTTTTCCGAGCAGCCCCGACTTCAACGGCGCGCAGGACGAAGGCCTGGGCGCCTACCAGCTGACCTTGCGCGGCCACTGGCGCTGCGACGCGGCCACCGCCTTCCTGTCGCCCGTGCGCGGGCGCAGCAACCTGCACGTGCTGACCGGGGTGCACGTGACACAAGTGCTGATCGAAGCCGGACGCGCCGTCGGCGTGGAATGGATCGAGAACGGCCAGCGCCGACAGGCGCGTGCGGACGGCGAAGTGATTCTGGCGGCGGGCGCCTTGCAAAGCCCGCAGCTGCTGCAGTTGTCGGGCATCGGCCCGGCCGACGCCTTGCTGCGCCACGGCATTGCCGTGCAGGTGGATGCGCCCGAGGTTGGCACCAACCTGCAGGACCACTACCAGGCGCGCGTGATCGTCAAGCTGCGCGAAAAGATGTCGCTCAACGATCAGGTGCGCAGCCCGCTCGGCCTGGCGCGCATGGGCGCCGAATGGCTGTTTGGCCAGCGCGGCCCGCTGACCGTGGGCGCCGGCCAGGTCGGCGGCATGGTGCGCAGCGCCGTGGCCAAGGACGAACGCGCCGATGTGCTGTTCAACGTGATGCCGCTGTCGGTCGACAAGCCGGGCGACGATCTGCACGATTTTTCAGGCTTTTCCGCCTCGGCCACGCAGTGCCGGCCCGAATCGCGCGGAACGGTGTCCTTGCGCTCGGCCGACCCGCTGGCGCCGCCGCTGATCGTGTCCAACTACCTGACCGAGCCGCACGACATCCGCGTGCTGGTCGAGGGCCTGAAGATGCTGCGCGAGATCTACGAGCAGCCGGCCTTCCGCAGCCTGGTGACGGGCGTCGAATACCTGCCCGGCAAGGACTTGCGCACCGACGAGCAGTTGGCCGAGTTCGCGCGCGCCAAGGGCGGCACGGTGTTCCACCCCACCGGCACCTGCCGCATGGGCGGCGACGAACGCTCGGTGGTGGATGCGCAGCTGCGGGTGCGCGGCGTCGAGGGCCTGCGCGTGATCGACGCCTCGGTGATGCCGACCATGACCTCGGCCAACACCAACGCGGCGGCCATCCTGATTGGCGAGAAGGGCGCGGACCTGGTGCTGAATCCGGATCAAACTGGCAGTCAGCCGGCGCCCAGAAATCCTTATTAGCTATTGAAACAATAGCTAATTCAGCGCCTGCTCGCCCTCGGGCTGTCCGCGATCAGGCCCGGGCGGCCGGGCTTTTCTCTGGCAGCTCGATCTTCACCTCCAGCACCTCCAGGTCGTCCTGGCGCTCCAGGTTGACCTTGATGTCCTTCGGGTCGATGGCCACGTACTTGCTGATGACGGCGATCAGGTCGCGCTGCAGATCGGGCAGGTAGTCCGGGGTTCCCGCATTGCGGCCGGAGCGCTCGTGGGCCAGGATGATTTGCAGGCGTTCCTTGGCCACGCTGGCCGTCTTCTTCTTCTCGCCCAGAAAGAATGTCAGGAAGGACATGGCTCACTTGCCTCCGAACAAGCGCTTGAAAAAGCCCGGTTTCTCGGCGTCGATGAAACGCAGCGGCTTGTCGGCGCCCAAAAAGCGCTCCACCACGTCCATGTAGGCGTCGGCCACGTCGCTGCCCTTCAGGTGCACCGCCGGCAGGCCCTGGTTGGAGGCCTGCAACACGGATTCGCTCTCGGGAATGACGCCGATGAGCGGAATGCGCAGGATGTCCTGGATGTCCTCCAGGCTCAGCATCTGCCCGTCGGCCACGCGGTTCGGGTTGTAGCGGGTGATCAGCAGGTGCTCCTTGATCGGCTCCTTGCCGTCGATGGCGCGCTGCGTCTTGCTGCCCAGCATGCCCAGGATGCGGTCGGAGTCGCGCACGCTGGACACCTCGGGGTTGGTCACGATCAGCGCCTCGTCGGCGTAGTGCATGGCCATCATGGCCCCGGTCTCGATGCCGGCGGGCGAGTCGCAGACGATGTACTCAAAGCCCATCTCGGCCAGGTCGTCCAGCACTTTCTTGACGCCTTCCTGGGTCAGCGCTTCCTTGTCGCGCGTCTGGCTGGCGGCCAGCACCGACAGGTTCTCGCACTGCTTGTCCTTGATCAGCGCCTGGCTCAGGTTGGCTTCGCCCTGGATGACGTTGACGAAGTCGTACACCACGCGGCGCTCGCAGCCCATGATCAGGTCGAGGTTGCGCAGGCCGACGTCGAAGTCGATCACCGCCGTCTTGTGGCCTTGCAGGGCCAATCCGGACGAAAAGGCGGCGCTGGTGGTGGTCTTGCCCACGCCACCCTTGCCAGAAGTCACCACAACGATTTTTGCCATGTCAGTGCGCCTTGGGGCGGGGTTCAGCCCGCGATGGGTTCGAAAATGAGTTTGTCGCCCGCCTCGCCAGAGACCAGGCGCACGGTGGCGGCCTGGCCCCAGGCTTCGGGGGGCAGGGGTTCGTCGCTGGTGCGGTACACGCCGGCGATGGACACCAGCTCGGGCCGCATCTCGCGCGCGAAGATGCGCGCCTCGGGCCAGCCGCGCGCGCCGGCCACGGCGCGCCCGCGCAGCGGCGCGTAGACGTGCACATGGCCGTCGGCGATGACTTCGGCGCCGGCATTGACCATGGCCAGCACCACCACGTCGCGGCCACGCGCGTACACCTGCTGGCCGGCGCGCAGCGGGCGGTCGATGACCAAGGCGCCGGGCGCGGGCAGCTCGGCGGCGGGCGCCGGTTCGGGCGCCAGCGCCGCAGGAGCGGCCTTGCTGGCGACCTCGGCGGGGCGCGGCGCGGCGCCGACGCGCGCATCGGGCGCCAGCAGCAGGCCGATCTGCACGGCGGCGGCCTGCTGGGCGGCATTGCCGCCGCGCACGGCCAGCAGGCGCAGGCGGTGCTCGTGCAGCAGCTCGCCCAGGCGCTGGAAGTCGATGTCGGCCTCGGCCTGCTCGGGTGCCAGCAGGGCCAGATCCAGCACCACGGGGTCGTTCTCAAAGAAATCGGGCCGGTCGCCGTACTGGGCCTGCAGTTCGTCGGCGAGCTGACGCAAGTCCGCGGACTTCAAGCGCAGCGCCAGCAAGGGCAGGCTGGCGCTCTTGATCTCGAAGGTGTGGGGACTGCGACCGGCTAGGGCAACGGACATGAAGGGCTCGAACGACGGGCGGTAAAGGCCTCTCTCGCGAGCAGGCAAGGGGCTTGGCGGGCGATCTTAACAGTGCCACCCCCTGGCGCAGGCCCCACAAAGGGGGTGAAAGGTGACGAAAAGTGGCGTTTTGGGCCGGCGCGGGGCTGATTTTCCGGGCGCGCGGCTTGTCCTGACTTTCCTATCTTGTTTTCTATTTCAAAGTAGTAGTCGTAGTAGAAGGGCTGCCGATTTGTGCAGAAGCCGAAAATTACGTGCCGTGACAGGGGTTTGCATGAACTTTGACGTTGTGGGAAAGGGCGCCGTCGCCAGCGGGTCGAGAGACAACAACTTTCGGATTGGTGCACAGGCTGTGGAAAAGGCCTGGGTTGTGCCAGAACTGTCCACAGGCTTGTGCATTATTTTTTCTTGCGGGGAGGACAAAGGCGCGCGCGGCGGGAAAAAAAAGCCCCGACCACACCAGGTGGACGGGGCTTGTCGGACGAGAAAAATGCGGCGGCGGCGTGGCTACTTTTCAATCATCCACTGGATGATGGCCTTGGCGACGAAGCCGACCATGCCGAAGGCCAGGGCCAGGAACAGCACGAAGGTGCCGAACTTGCCGGCCTTGGCCTCCCAGGCCAGGTTGCCGATGATGAACAGCATGTAGAGCATGAAGGCGCCGACCCCGATGGTCAGGCCGAACCAGGCGATCTGCTCTTCGTTGAAGCCGAACATCAGGCGTCTCCTTCCGGGGGCAGGCGCTCGGGCAGCCCCTCGGTGTCGACCAGGGCGCGGTAGGCGTGCCAGCTGGCGTGGCCCAGCCAGGGGATGATCAGGATCAGGCCGAGCAGGGCGGTGGCCATGCCCAGCGCCGTCAGCCCCATCAGCAGGGCCGCCCACAGGGCCAGCGGCGCCGGGTTGGTGAGCACGGTCTGCCAGCTGGTCAGCACCGCCTGCAACACGTCGACCCGGCGGTCCAGCAGCAGGGGCATGGCCACCACGCTGGAGGCGAACAGGGGCGCGGCCATCAGCGCGCCCAGGGTCAGCCACAGCTCGAACAGGTAGCCGTGCTGGGCCAGCACCACGTGGCGCAGGAAGTCCAGCGGCGTGTCCACCGGCTGCGGGGTCATCAGGGTGATCAGGGCGGCCGAGGTCAACACCCAACCGGTGCCGGCCAGCGACAGCAGCAGGCCGAAGCGCACCAGGCTCCAGTAGCCGCCGTGCACGGCGAAGCGCGAGTACTGCCAGCGCGTCCAGGTCTTGCCGATGGTGCGCAGATCGGCCGGCTCGCCACGCTCCAGGGCGCGGCTGAGCGCGTACAAGCTGGTGGCCAGCACCGGGGCCACGACCAGAAAGCCCGAGAAAGCCCCGGCCAGCAGCCAGAAGCGGTCGCGCGCCAGGTAGGCCAGCAGCAGACCGAACGCGGCCATGACCACGCCGTGCAGCAGGCTGAGCGAGCCCACGCGCCAGAGGTCGCGCCAGCCCAGGGCCAGCCAGGTGAAGGGGGCGCTCAGCTCGACGTGGCGGACGTCCGGCAGGCGCAGGGTGCCGCGCTGGGGGCGCGGCGGCATGGGCGGAGGGGGTGGGGCGATGTGTGGCACGGGTTCAGCTTACGACCAAAGCCCCCCGCGCGCCAGGGTGGCGCGCGCAAGAGGCTATTAAAAATCATAGCTGAACCGGCTTTGTCCGCGCCGGCCAACGCCGTTTTTTATCAGCGCGGACCCATGCCGGGGCCACCGTGCATGCCGTGGTGGCCATGCCGCTCGCCGCGGCCGCCGCGCTCGCCCATGTGGCGCATGGCCCGGCTGTCGAAGGTTTTCTGCTGCTCGGGCGTGAGCTGGGCGTAGAAGGTCTTCACGGCGTCGCCGCGCTGCTTCATGCGTTCGGCGCGTTGCTGCTGCATCTGCTGCATGCGGTCGATGCGCTGCGGGGTGGTCATTTTCTCGACCTCGGCGCGGTCCGGGCGCTGGAACTGGCCCGGCGCGGGCGGCTGCATGGCGCCGCTGAACTGGGTCCAGGCGCCTTCCTGGGCGGCGCTGATTTTGAGTTGGGCCTTCAGGTCGGCCAGGCGCTTGGCGTGGCGCTCGGTCATGCGCTGCTGGCGTTCGGCCATGCGTTGCTGGCGCTGGGCTGGGTCCATGCGGGCCGGGGCGGGGCGGGCGGCGGCCTCGCCGGTGGCCGGCGCGGCGGGGGGCGTGGTCTGGGCGGTGGCCAGGCCGGAGCCGATGGCCAGCAAGCTGGCCAACACAAGGCGGGAGGTGATCGACGTCATGCTCGGTTTCCTTTCAATGCAAGGTCGTTGAACGAAGGGCCGGAAGTTGTTCCGGCTTGACGTGCAGTCTGCGCCGGGCATGTGTCGCCAGCACGGCGCGGGGGTGTCGGGCGTGTAAAGGTGGCCGGTGGCTCAGTGGCAGGGCGCGGCGCCGCCGGCCAGGTCGTCCAGGATCGGGCAGTCGGGCCGCGTGTCGCCGTGGCAGGCGTGCAGCAGGGCGTTCAGGGTGCGGTGCATGCCTTGCAGGGCGGCGATGCGCTTGTCCAGCTCGGCCACATGGTGCTCGGCGATGCGCTTGACCGCCGCCGAGGCGCGCGAACGGTCGTGCCACAGGCTGACCAGCTCGGCGATCTCGGCCATGGAAAAGCCCAGATCGCGCGCCCGCTTGATGAAGCGCAGGGTGTGGATGTCGGCCGCGCTGTACTGGCGGTAGCCGCTGTCGGTGCGCGTCACCTCGCCCAGCAGGCCGAGCGATTCGTAGTGGCGCACCATCTTGGCCGACACGCCCGAGGCGCGCGCCGCCTCGCCGATGTGGACGGGGCCGCCGCGCACGAGGGGCTCGCTCATGGGGCGACGGCGTAGCCTTCCTCTCGGATGGCCGAGGCCAGGGCTTCGCGCGGCTGGCTGGGGTGGCGCACTTCGACGCTGTTCTTGGCACGGTCGATGACGACCTCGGCCTGGGCGTCCAGCTGCTGGATGGCGCGCTTGACGGACATCTCGCAGTGGCCGCAGGTCATGCCTGTGACGGTAAATTGCTGATCCATGAGGTTCTCCTGAAAGTCGGGGCCGATGGCCACCCTGGACGCCATGATGAACCTTACCATCGTGGCAAAGTCAAGGGGACCAATCAATCGCTATGAAATAGAGAGCTGCTATGGAAGATTCCACGCCGGCCAACGGCCAAAATGACTCCGAAACGGCGGCCCCCGCCTGCCGCCCGGGCTGCGCGGCCTGCTGCACCGCGCCCTCGATCAGCTCGCCGATTCCCGGCCTGCCGGGGGGCAAGCCGGCCGGTGTGCCCTGCGTGCAACTGGACGAGCACCTGCGCTGCCGGCTGTTCGGGCGGCCCGAGCGCCCGGCGGTGTGCGGGCAACTGGCGCCGTCGTGGGAGATGTGCGGCACGTGCGACGACGGCGGCGTCCACGCCCGGCGCTACCTGGCGCGGCTGGAGTTGTGGACCGCGCCCGGAGCATGACGGCGCGCCCAGGCTGCGTGAGGGCCAGGGGGGTCCGAGGTCGGGCCGGCCAAAAAACCGCGGGTTGGGCCAGAATGCGGGCGGGTCCGGTCTCCCGCAGGGGCTGTGCATGCTATGTGGTTTGTAGCGGCTCAGGAAGTATCTGCCTGGGAATTCGACCTTTTTGTTCTGAGATCACCAGGAAATTTCAATGAAACTCTATTACTCGGCCGGCGCCTGCTCGCTCTCGCCCCACATCGTGCTGGAGGAGGCGGGCCTGCCCTACGAAGCCATCTCCGCCCCCACCAAGACCAAGCTGCTGCCCGATGGCAGCGACTACCGCCAGGTCAACCCGCTGGGCTACGTGCCTTTTCTGGTGTTGGATGACGGCCGCAGCCTGGCCGAAGGCCCGGCCATCGTGCAGTTCATCGCCGACCAGGTGCCCGACAAGCAGCTCGCCCCACCCGCCGGCAGCTGGGCGCGCTACCAGCTGCAGAGCTGGCTGACCTTCGTCGGCACCGAGCTGCACAAGGGCTTTGGTCCGCTGTTCAACCCGGACATGCCCGAGGCGGCCAAGGCCATCGCCAGACAGCGCCTGCTGGCGCGCCTGGAATGGCTGGAAGGGCAACTGGCCGGCAAGTCCTACCTGATGGGCGATCAATTCAGCGTCGCCGACGCCTACCTGTTCACGGTCACCAACTGGGCCAAGCCCACGGGCCTGGACATTTCCGGTTTCAAGCATCTGGCCGCCTACCGCGAACGCGTGGCGGCCCGCCCGGCGGTGCAAAAGGCGATGCAGGCCGAAGGCCTGATGTGAACGTTCGGCTGGCCGGAGAGCACGGGCCGACGAAAACCCCGGTAACTCAGCAATCCTGGGTTTCGGTGGTGTGGGGCGCCAGCGGCGGCTGCCGCCAGGCCAGCAGCGCGCCCAGCCACAGCGCGCCGGCCGAATACACCAAGCCGCGCGCCAGGCCACCGGGGCCATCGGCGATCCAGCCGACCACGGTGGGGCCGACGATCTGGCCGAAGGCAAACAGGATCGTGAAGACGCTGATGCCGGCCGCCCATTGCGTCTGCGGCAGGTTGTGGCGCACGAAGGCGGTGGTGGAGGCCACCACCGACAGAAACACCGCGCCAAACAGCAGACCGGAAGCCAGCACCACCGGCCAGGCGCTGGTCAGCGCCGGCAGCACCGTGGCCACGCCCAGCAGCGCATTCAGAAACGCCAGCGCGCCGCCGCCCTTGGCGCGGTCCAGCAGGCCGGCCCAGATGCGCGCCGAGGCCACCACCGCCAGCCCCAGCAGGGCGTAGAAGCCGGTGATGGCGTCGGCCGCCACCCCTTGCTCGCGCAGCAGGGCGATGACGAAGGTCATGTAGCCGATGTAGCCGACGCCGAACAAGGTGTAGCCGGTCAGCGCCGCCCACATGGCGCGCCAGGGCAGGGGGCCGGCGGGGGGCTGCGCCGCCGGGTCGGCCTGGGCTCGGCCGCGCCGCTCCTCGGCCTGCAGCCGGCGCGCCGGCCAGGCCAGCACGGCGCAGCCGACCAGGCAGGCCACGGCCAGCCCCCACCAGGCCCAGCTCCAGCCGTGCGGCCGCCCGGC
>JAIUOM010000165.1 GCA_020161215.1 Pseudomonadota bacterium | reverse complement strand
CGGGTGATGGAATCGAGCAGGATCACCACGTCCTTCTTCAGCTCGACCAGGCGCTTGGCGCGCTCGATCACCATCTCGGCCACGTGCACGTGGCGCGCGGCGGGCTCGTCGAAGGTCGAGGCAATCACCTCGCCCTTGACCGAGCGCTGCATGTCGGTCACTTCTTCCGGGCGCTCGTCCACCAGCAGCACCATCATGTGGCTGTCGGGGTAGTTGGCGCTGATGGCGTGGGCGATGGTTTGCATCATCACCGTCTTGCCGCTCTTGGGCGGGGCGACGATCAGCGCGCGCTGGCCCTTGCCGATGGGGGCAATCACGTCGATCACGCGGCCGGTGATGTTCTCTTCGCCCTTGAAGGCGTCGCGCTCCAGACGCATCTGCTCGCGCGGGAACAGCGGCGTCAGGTTCTCGAACATCACCTTGTGCTTGTTCTGCTCCGCAGGGCCGCCGTTCACCAGATCCAGCTTGGTCAGCGCAAAGTAACGCTCGCCATCCTTGGGGATGCGCACTTCGCCCTCGATCATGTCGCCGGTGTGCAGGTTGAAGCGGCGCACCTGGCTGGGGCTGATGTAGATGTCGTCGGTGCTGGCTGTGAAGCTGGTGTCCGGGCTGCGCAAGAAGCCAAAGCCGTCGGGCAGGATCTCCAGCACGCCGTCGGCAAATACCTGCTCGCCCGCCCTGGCGCGTTTTTTGATCAGGGCGAACATCAGCTCTTGCTTGCGCATGCGGCCGGCGTTGTCGATCTCCAGCGTCTCGGCCTGTTTAAGCAGTTCGGAGACGTGCAGTGCTTTGAGTTCGTTCAAATGCATGGAAGGTGATCCTGCGTAGAAAGCCCACCCGGGGCCATGTGTCGAGAGTGTCGGAGGAGACAGCGAAATCGGGAAAAAGGGGAGGTGGGGGTGGCCAAGGCATGTGCCGCCGGGCCGGGGGCGCCGCGTTGAGGCGGGCGCCGCGCCGACGCTGGATGGCACGTCGGCAATGGGGAGATTATGACAGGAAAAGCGGACGTCCCAATCCGCAGCCGGCCTCGCCACCAGACTGGAGCTGGCGCGCGAGGCGAGCGAACGCTCAGGCCAGTTGCTGGTCGATGAACTGCGACAGCTGAGCTTTGGTCATGGCGCCGACCTTGGTGGCGGCCAGCTGACCGTTCTTGAACACCATGAGCGTGGGGATGCCGCGGATGCCGAACTTGGCCGGAATCGTGCGGTTGTCGTCCACATTGACCTTGGCGATCTGCAGCTTGCCGTCATAGGTGCTGGCCAGCTCGTCCAGGGTGGGGGCAATGGCTTTGCACGGGCCGCACCACTCGGCCCAGAAGTCGACCAGAACGGGCTTGTCGGACTGCAGCACGTCGGTCTCGAATGAGGTGTCGCTTACATGTTTGATCAGTTCATTGGCCATCAGGCAATTCCTCTGAAATAGGGTTCATCCTTGCGGATACAGTGCGGTGATTGTGACAGAAACACCTTTTCCCCACGGGCTTGGGCGGTACCAAAACACGCTATGACGGCGATAGCTGAAAACGATTTCGATGCCTCCACCCCTGCGGTTTTGGCGGCCTGGGACCGCTTGCTGGACGAGCTGGCCGGCCAATTGCGCGAGCTGGCGGCGCACCCAGCGCGCAGCGTGGTGTTGCTGCCCTACGCCCAGCTGATGCCGCTGCTGGCGGCGCGCTGGGCGGCGCGTTTTCCCGACAGCTTCGCGCCGCGCTTTGAGACCACGCGCAACTGGGCGGCGCGTATCGGCCTGTTCACGCCCGGGCCGAACGATGTGAGCTTCGACCACGGGCGCGATCTGCTCACCGCCGCCTCGCTGCTGGACGGCGCGGGCCTGGGCGCGCAGCGCCAGTGGCTGGCCGGCCCACTGCTGGAGCAGGCCAGCCAGCTGGCCCAGGTGGCGGCCAGCGTGCCGGCCGCCTGGCGTCCCGACTGGGCCGCGCAGGCCAACGCCGCCCTGCCGCCGCTGGCCGAGGACGGCGCCGGCCCGCTGGCGCTGGAAGCCGCCCTGGGCCGCATCGCCGTGGCCTGGGCCGGCACGTCCGACTACGCCACCGACGTGCTGTTCGCGCCGCGCACGGCCCAGGCGCTGGACGCGCTGTTCGTCGTCGAGGGCTTGCAGCCCGATCCGCTCACCACCAGCCTGGCCGAGCACCACGCCGAGAAGTTCGTGCCGCTGACCCTGCGGGTGACCGCCGCGCCGGCCGTGCCCCGGCTGCACGCCGCCGCCGACGGCGAGGACGAGGCCGAGCGCGCCGCCGCCTGCGTGCTGCGCCACCTGGCCGAGGGGCGCGTGCCGGTGGCCCTGGTGGCCGGCGATCGCCTGCTGACGCGCCGGATCAGTGCGTTGCTGGCCTCGCGCGGCGTGCGGCTGCGCGACGAGACCGGCTGGCGCCTGTCCACCACCCACGCCGCCGCGCAACTGGTGGTGGCGTTGCGCGCTTGCACCGGTGGTGCTTCCAGCGACGCGGTGCTGGATTGGCTGAAGCTGGCCCCCGCTTTTGACCCCACCGCGGTCGGCGGGCTCGAAAAGCGCCTGCGCCGCCACGCCGTGCGCGGCTGGGCGCAGGCCGCCGCGCTCAGCGCCGGCGAAGCGCTGACCGAGCAGATCGACACCTTGCGCGCGCCCTGGCAGACCGGCGCCCGCCGCCTGACCGAGTGGCTGGCCGAGCTGCGCGCGCTGCTGCAAGGCAGTCGGCAATGGGCGCTGCTGGCCGCCGACCCGGCCGGCGCCGCCTTGTTGGCCGCGCTGGGCCTGGCCGAGGTCGATCAGGCCGCGTGGCAGGAATGGCCGGCCGCGCAGCGCCGCATGCGCCTGGCCGAGTTCACACGCTGGGTCACCGACACGCTGGAGGCGGCCAGTTTCCGCCCGCCGCACCCGGCGCACGCCCAGGTCGTGGTGCTGCCGCTCAGCCAGTTGCTCGGGCGCTCGTTCCCGGCCCTGGTGCTGCCCGGCGCCGACGACACCCGCCTGCCCGCCGCGCCCGAACCGCCCGGCCCCTGGAGCGCCGCGCAGCGCCTGGCCCTGCACCTGCCCACGCGCGAGCAGCTGCGGCAGGCGCAGCAAGGCGCCTGGGCCGTGGCCTTGCAGGTGCCGCGGCTGGATGTGTTGTGGCGCACCAGCGACGACAGCGGCGAACACCTGTTGCCCTCGCCCCTGGTGCAGGCCCTGCGTCTGGACGGGCAGGGCCTGCCCGGCGACGATCCGCGTCAGCCGCGCACGCTGGTCGCCCAGCCGGTGACCCGGCCCGCGCCCAGCGGCGCGGCCCTGCCCACCCAGCCCCTGTCGGCCAGCGCCTACGAGATGCTGCGCGCCTGCCCCTACCGCTTCTTCGCGCTGCGCCAACTGGGCTTGCAAGAGGTCGGCGAGCTGGACGTGGACGTCGACAAACGCGATTTCGGCACCTGGCTGCACGAGGTGCTGCAGCGCTTTCACCAGGCCCTGCAGGCCGATCCGGCCGCCGACCGGGTGGCCTTGATGGACGCCGCCGCGGAGCAGGCCCAGCGCGCGGAGGCGCTGGACGAGGGCGAGTTCCTGCCGTTTCGCGTCGCCTGGCCGGCGCTGCGCGCCGGCTACCTGAGCTGGCTGGCGGAGTACGAGGCCAGCACCGGCGCGGTGTTCGAGGAGGCCGAATACCGGGTCGAGCGCCGGCTCGGCGAGCTGGCCCTGCACGGCACGCTGGACCGGGTGGACCGCCTGCCCGACGGCGCCCCTTTGGTCATCGACTACAAGACCGAAACCCCCACCCGCACGCGCGAACGCCTGAAAACCGGCCACGAAGACACCCAGCTGCCCTTCTACGCCTTGCTGAGCGGCCACGACGCGCCGCGCGCGGCCTACCTCAACGTGGGCGAGCGCGAGCCGGCCAAGTTGTACGAACCCGCCGAGCTGCCGGTGCTGGCCGCCGCCCTGTACGAGGGCATCGCCAGCGACCTGGCGCGCATCGCCCAGGGCGCCCCGTTGCGCCCGTTGGGCGAGGGCAGCGTGTGCGACTGGTGCGACGCCCGGGGCCTGTGCCGCAAGGATTTTTGGACATGACGCCCTCTTTGAGTCGCGCTGCGCGCGCCATCCCCCTGAGGGGGACACACCCAGCGGCCTGGCCAGGCCAGCGCCGCGGGTGCCCGCGCGCCTGTCCACGGACGGCGGGGGTGCGCGTCCACCGCGTATCGGCGCGGGAGGCCGCCGCATGACCGCCGCTTACGAGCACAACGGCCAGCCCTGCACGCGCGAGCAGTTCTACGCCATCGCCTGTGACCCGCGCCGCCACGTGGCGGTGGAGGCCTGCGCCGGCGCCGGCAAGACCTGGATGCTGGTCTCGCGCATCTTGCGCGCGCTGCTGGACGGCGCCGAGCCGCAAGACATCCTGGCCATCACCTTCACCCGCAAGGCCGCCGGCGAAATGCGCCAGCGCCTGCAGCAATGGCTGGCCGAATTTGCCCTGGCCACGCCCGAGCAGCGCGAGCGCGAGCTGATTTCACGCGGAATCGAGCTTTCCCCGGCGTCGGATAAGCCTGAGCAGCTACAAAATTTGTATCAAAAATTGCTGGCCCATGGCCGGCCGGTGCAGATCCGCACCTTCCACAGCTGGTTCTCTGCCTTGCTGCGCAGCAGCCCGCTGCAGGTGCTGCAGGCGCTGGGCCTGCCCGCCGCCTACGAGCTGCTGGAGGACACCGCCGACGCCGAGGCCGAGGTCTGGCGCCGCTACCTCGCCCAGGTGGCCAGCGACGAGGCCCTGCGCGCCGACTACGCCGCCCTGGTGGCCGAGCTGGGCCGCACGCGCGCCCACCAGGCCTTGCAGGCCGCGCTGGACAAGCGCGTCGAGTTCGGCTTGGCCGACGCCGCCGGCCACATCGACGAGGCCGTGACATCTTTTGACACCCTGTACCCGCGCCTGGCCGGCGTGGCCGAACCCAGCGACTGGCTGCTGACGCGCGCCGCCGGCCGCGCCCTGCTGGAAGACGCGGCGCGCGCCCTGGCTCCGCTGGCCCGCACCTTCGCCGCCAAGGGCGCCGAGCTGAATCAGGCGCTGCAGGCCGGCGACTGGGACGGCGTGGTCGGTGCCCTGTTCACCGACAAGGGCACGCCGCGCGTGTTCGGCAAATCCGCCCCGCCCGAGGTGCGCGCCGCGCAGGACGAGGTCGAGACCCTGCGCGCCGCCTGCCAACAGCAGGCCGCGCGCCAGCACCACCAGCGCACGGTGCGGCTGGCGCGCCCGCTCATCGACGCCTTCGCGCGCCTGAAGCGCGAGCGCGGCTGGGTGGACATGGGCGACGTCGAGCGCGCCGCCCTGACCCTGCTGTCCGACCCTTTTCTCAGCGGCTGGACTCAAGAGCGCCTGGACATGCGCGTGCGCCACCTGCTGATCGACGAATTCCAGGACACCAGCCCCCTGCAGTGGCAGGCCCTGCACGCCTGGCTGGCCGGCTACGGCGGGGCAGGCGGCGGTGCGGGCGCGCCCAGCGTGTTCATCGTCGGCGACCCCAAGCAGAGCATCTACCGCTTTCGCCGCGCCGACCCGCGCGTGTTTGCCGCCGCGCAAGACTTCATCACCCAGGCGCTGGACGGCGACCGCCTAGCCTGCGACCATACGCGCCGCAATACCCCGGCCGTGCTGGCGGCGGTCAACGCCGTCATGAGCCAGGCCCAGGCCGCCGGCGAATTCAGCGGCTACCGCACCCACACCACCGAATCGACGGATGCCGATGGCCAGGTCGGTGCGCTGCTCCTCATCCCGCGCCCCGAGCGCGCCGCCGCGGGCGCCGGGGACGATGCCGCCGCCGACTGGCGCGACAGCCTGGACACCCCCCGCGTGGCGCTGGAAGACAGCCTGCGCACGCTCGAAGCCCGCCAGGCCGCGCGCTGGACCGCCGCCCAGGTGGCCGGCGGCACGCCCGCGCGCGAGCTGATGGTGCTGAGCCGCAAGCGCGAGCCCTTGGGCGTGCTGCAGGCCGAGCTGCGCGCCCTGGGCATCCCCTGCGAGCAGCCCGAGCAGCAGATCCTGGGCCAGTTGCCCGTGGTGCAGGACCTGCTGGCCCTGGTCGATGCCCTGGTCTCGCCCGGGCACGATCTGTCGTTGGCGCGCGCCCTGCGCTCGCCGCTGTTTGGCCTGGCCGAGGACGACCTGACACGCATCGCCCTGGCCGTGCGCGCCGCCGGCGAGCCGCGCCCGGCCTGGCTGGAGGTGCTGGCGCAGATCGAATTGACCGGTGCCGACGCCGTCAGCCTGCACGCCGAGCTGCAAGGCCATCGCCAGGCCTTTCTCCATCTGCCGCCGCACGACGCGCTGCAAGCGCTTTACCAGCAGCGCGACGTGTTGGCGCGCTACGCCGCCGCCGCGCCGCCGCCTGAGCGCGCGCACCAGCTCGGCCAGCTGCGTGCCCTGCTCGGCGCTGCCCTGCAGGTGCAGGGTGGGCGGTACCTGACGGCCTACCAATGGGTGCGCGCGCTGCGCCGCCAGCGCCTGGCCGCGCCGCGTCATGCCGACCCCGACAGCGTGCAACTGCTCACCGTGCACGGCGCCAAGGGCCTGGAGGCCGACGCCGTGCTGCTGCTCAACGCCGCCGCCGACCCGGAAGGCCGCGCCGGCGGCCCCGCCGTGCTGATCGACTGGCCCGGCGAAGCCCCGGTGCCGCGCCGGCTGGCCTTGCTGGCCAACGCCGCCGCGCCGCCGCCCAGCCTGGTCGAGCTGGCGCGCCAGGAAGCCGAGGCCCAGGCGCGCGAGGAGCTGAACGCCCTGTACGTCGCCATGACCCGCGCGCGGCGCCGGCTGGTGCTCTCCGGCGTCACCCCGTACCGCGAGCCGCCCGTCAGCTGGTGGCGCAGCATCGCTCCGCTGGCCGAGGCCTTGCCCACCCCGCTGGATGCACCGGCGCGCCACGCCCTTGCCGGCGCAGACCAGGTTCAGGTGCTGGATTTGCCATTGGCCGGCGTGGATTCATCCGAGGGTGCTATTGAAAACGTAGTAAATGAGGGCGCCGACGACACCGCCCCGACCGAATCCTCACGCACCGGCGAAGCCATGCACTGGTTGCTGCAGCACGCCGGCGACACCCCCGCCGGCTGGCACTCCGGCCGCGTGGCGCAGGCCGGCCAGCGCTTCGCCCTGGACGCGGCGGGGCTGACCCGCGCCGAGCAACTGGCGCGCCGCATCCTCACCGGCCAAGGCGCCTGGGCCTGGTCGGCCGAGGAGGTGCTGGAAGCCTTTGACGAGGTCGAGCTGATCCACCAGGGCCAGCGCCTGCGCATCGACCGCCTGGTGCGTCGCCGTGCATCGGGCAGCGAGCCGGAGCGCTGGTGGGTGCTGGACTACAAATCCGCCGCGCACCCCGAGCGCGACCCCGATCTGGTGGCGCAACTGGCGCGTTACCGCGCGGCGGTGGCGGCCGTGTACCCGGGGCAGGCGGTCAGGGCGGCGTTTTTGGATGGGGAGGGGAGGATGGTGGGGGGCTGAGCTCTGCGGGAGGTGTGGCTGCGAAAAGATGGGAGCAAGCACCTCATGCTGTGTTCTGCGCTTACCCTCGGCAGGCGTTGCTTCGCTGTCAGTCGGCCACCACCCGCCCCAGCCGGTGATAGCGCGGCGGCCGCGCCTGCAGATCGGACCAGATCAGCACCACCTCTTCGACCCGCCAGGCAATCGGCGCGGCCAACGGCGTCAGGGTGGTGTGCTCGGCCCGGCGCAGGGTGGTCAGGTGCGGCCTGAAATGCGCGACTTCGGCCGGCAGGCCGGCCTGGCGGGTTAGTTGGGCGGTGGCTTGGTGCAGGGCGTTCAGCGCCGGCGTGGGCTCGGGCCGCAGCACGGCGATGGTGCCGCTGGGCACGCGCCACGGTTCGGCATGGGTAAGCGTGATGTCGAAAGCGGCGAAGCGCAAGGACGCCAAGGTCGCCAGCCAGGCCCGCTCGTGCGGGGCATCGACCCGGTTGAAGAACTGCAGGGTCAGGTGCATGCGCTCCGGCGCCGGATGCAGGCGGCGCGGCAGGCCGCCCCAGCGCTGGCGCGCCGCGTCGATGGCGGCGCAGGCCTCGGGCGGGGGAAACAGCGCGGTGAACAGGCGCCGAGGTGGCGGCGGTACGGGCAACTCGGTCATGGCGAACAGGTCATGTTGGCTCGCCGGTGTGGTTACCGCCAGCGGAGCATGCGCGGTGTTCAATGGAAATCCCGGCTTTCCACCTGCGCCCTCAGCGCCCCCAGCAGCGAGGTGAAGTCGCGCAGGCCTTCGGCGATCAGGTGGCGGGTGTGGCCGTCGCTGGCGGGGTCGCGCTGCCAGCGGCCGTGCACGGCCAGCAGGCGCGCGTTCAGCAACGCCTGGCGTTGGGCGGGTTGGGCGTGCAGGCTTTGCCAGACGATGACGTTGACGGGGCCGGTTTCGTCTTCCAGCGTGACGAAGATGGTGCCCTTGGCGGTGCCGGGCTGCTGGCGCACGGTGACCAGGCCGCAGGCGCGCACCTGGGCACCGTGCGGGCGCTGGTCGAGCTGGGCGGCGCTTTGCAGGCCGCGCCGCGCCAGCCGGGCGCGCAGCAGGGCCAGCGGGTGGCGGCGCAGGCTGAAGGTGAGGGCGGCGTAGTCGTGCACGATTTCCTCACCCTCGCCGGCGGCGG
>JAIUOM010000164.1 GCA_020161215.1 Pseudomonadota bacterium | reverse complement strand
CAGATGGGTGTAGCTCATGGGTGCACTTGATCGACTGGCAGGTCAAACAGGTGATCTTCGCTCGCCTCGTCTGAGCCTTCCGCTTCTACGTGCACTTCATTGTGGAAACCGCCGCTCACCCTCCCGTGGCGGCCAGGCCGGCGCATCCAAATTGCTATTCATATGATAGCTACCCGGGATGATTCGGCGCCGGCCCAAGGCCTATTTGGCCCGCAAACAGCCTTCCATCCGCCGGCTACGCCGCCCGGTCCGGCGCCGGGTAGCGCACCTGCAGCACCTCGATCTCGCGGGCGCCGGCCGGCGTGGGCAGTTGCAGCACGTCGCCCACCCGGGCGCGCAGCAGGGTGCGGGCGACCGGGCTGATCCAGCTGATCTCGCCCTGGCCGCTCTCGGCCTCGTCGATGCCCTTGATGGTCACCGTGCGCTCGGCGCCCTCGTCGTCCACGTAGCGCACCGTGGCGCCGAAGAACACCTGCTCGCCGCCGTGGTGCAGGCTGGGGTCGGTCACCTCGGCGATTTCCAGGCGTTTGGTCAGAAAGCGGATGCGCCGGTCGATCTCGCGCAGGCGCTTCTTGCCGTACAGGTAGTCGCCGTTTTCCGACCGGTCGCCGTTCTTGGCCGCCCAGTGCACGGCCTCGACCACCTTCGGGCGTTCGTCGTCGATCAGCTGCAGCAGCTCGCCGCGCAGCCGCGCGTAGCCCTGTGGCGTGATGTAGTTCTTGCCGCCGGGCGGCAGCGGCGGCAGGCCGCCGGTGTCGTCGCCCTCGTCCGCCTCGCCATCGCTCTCGCGGGTGAATGCCTTATTCAACCTGGTGTTCCCTCTTGGTACGGGGGTCCATCGTAGAACCAAACGCGCCCGCGCCCTCGGCCCGCCCAAGGTGCTTCAGCGGGCGCGACGGCGCGTGGCCCCGGCGGCGCGGGAGGCGGACGGGGTGCTGGGCGGTATCAACTGCGCCCGGGCGCGCACGCGCAGCAGCTCGGCCAGCAGCAGCACGGCGGGCGACGGGGTGCGTTCGCGCAACCAGACCAGGCCCACCTCCATGCGCAGCGGGGTGCGCGGACCCAGGCGGTCGATCTCGGGCACGCGCAGGCGGCGCAGGCGACCGACGGCCACTTCCAGATCGAAAGTCTCCAGCGGCGCACTGATGACGACATCGTGCCGCAGCACGTACTCGCGCAGCACGTACACGCTTTCGCACTCCAGCGCCAGCGGCAGCAGGCCGGCTTCATTCAGGCCGAAGATCGCGCCCAGGCGCCGCGCGTACGGCGTCGGCACGTGCACGCTGGCGAAACAGTGGCGGCGCAACTCCTGCAGATTCACCGCATCGCGTTGCGCCAGCGGGTGCTCGGCCCGAACGTACAGCGCGCCGAGCGCGGTGCCCAGCGGCTCGACTCGGTACTGCTCATGCGCCGGCAGCTCCGACAGGTCGGCCACGAAAAAATCGACCTGCTCGTTCAGCAACATCTGCTGCAGCACCAGCGACTGGGCGATCTCCAGCCGCACCTGTACCGCCGGGTGCTGGGTGTGCAGCTCGGCCACGGCGCGCGCCATCAGGCTGCCGCCAGAAAAGGGGCCAGCGCCCACGGTGGTGTCGCCCAGGTCGCCCGAACGCAGCAAATCCAGCTCGCGCGACAAATCGGTCGAGGCCGCCAACATGCGCCGGGCGCGCGCCACCACGCGCGTGCCCGCCGAGGTCAGGCGCACAAAGCCGGGCCCGCGGTCGAACAGGCGCAAGCCCATGGCGGCCTCCAGCGCCGCCACGCTGCGGCTGAACGCCGACTGCGACAGAAAGGCCCGTTCGGCCGCGCGGCCGAAATGCCGTTCGTCGGCCAGCAGCACCACGTGCTGCAGTTGGCGCAGGTTCAGAGGGAGCGGGGTGGACATGGGACGATTTCGGCACACGCCGCACGGGGCAGCGGGCCCTTTTTATGATGCATTAGTCGCATCATCTTACGGATAAAAATGCACTGGACGCGCCCTATTCGACTGCTTATCGTCGCCAGTTGTTCGGGTTGATCGGGACGGCGATGGCCCTGCCCCAGGCGGCCCCACCCCAAGGAGACACCCCATGAGCACCCTCCCCACCCGCCCCGCGGCATCGCTGAAGGACCGCTACGAGACCCCGCAAGGCTGGGTCTACCTGACCGGCATGCAGGCCCTGGTGCGCCTGCCGCTGCAGCAGCGCGCGCGCGACATGGCAGCCGGGGTGAACACGGGCGGCTACATCTCCGGCTACCGCGGCTCACCCATGGGCCGCTACGACATGGAGCTGTGGCAGGCCGAGCCGCAGCTGAAAGCCGCCAACGTGGTGTTCCGCCCCGGCCTGAACGAGGACCTGGCGGCCACCGCCATCTGGGGCGCGCAGTACGTCGGCACCTTTCCCGGCAACACGGTCGATGGCGTGTTCGGCATCTGGTACGGCAAGGGCCCCGGTGTCGACCGCTCGGCCGACGCGCTGCGCCACGCCAACCTGGCCGGCACCTCGCCGCTGGGCGGTGTCGTGTGCCTGGCCGGTGACGACCACGGCGCCAAGAGCTCCACCGTGGCCAACTACTCCGACACGCTGTTCACCGCTGTCGGCATTCCTGTGCTCTACCCCAGCAACACGCAGGAAGTGCTGGACTACGGCCTGCACGGCATCGCCATGAGCCGCTTCTCGGGCTGCTGGGTTGGCATGAAGCTGGTCACCGACGTGGTTGAAGGCGGTGGCTCGGTCTACGTGGCGCCGGACTGGCCCACAGTCCAACTGCCCGAGGCGCCCAGCACGCCCAAGGACCCCTTTGGCGCCGGCTACCACATCCGCGGCTTCGACATGCCTCTGCTGCAGGAGGACCGCCTCTACCACCACAAGCTGGACGCGGTGATGGCCTATGCGCGCGCCAACCGCCTGAACGAAATGTTGTCGGAGGCGCCCGGCGCGCAGGTGGGCATCATTTCGGCCGGCAAAAGCTGGCAGGACGTGCAGCAGGCCCTGTCCAACATGGGGCTGCGCGACACCGACACGGCCGGCATCCGCCTGCTCAAGCTGGGCATGGTGTGGCCGCTGGACCCGGTGATCGTGCGCGAGTTCGCCCAGGGCTTGAAAGCCATCATCGTGGTCGAGGAAAAGCGCCCGCTGATTGAGGAGCAACTGCGCACCGCGCTGTACGGCAGCGCCGAAGCACCGCTGATCGTCGGCAAGCGCCAAAGTGGCACGCTGTTCGACCCGGCGCGCGGGCCGATGGCTTTCCCGAACGCAGCCGAAATCTCGCCGCAACTGGTCGCGCAGGTGATCGCCGGCGTGATGCCGCACGTGGCTCCCGGCTGCACGCTGGTGGCTCCGCAAGGCAGCGCGACCGGCCAGGGCCCCACGCCCGGCCTGCCGGCGCGCAGCCCCGGCTTCTGCTCCGGCTGCCCGCACAGCCGCTCCACCCGCGTACCCGAGGGCAGCCGCGCCCTCGCCGGCATCGGTTGCCACACCATGGCCATCCTGGTGAATCCCAAAACCACCAGCGCGCCCTCCCACATGGGCGCCGAGGGCATCCACTGGCTGGGCCAGCAGCCCTTCACCCACGAGAAACACGTGTTCGCCAACCTGGGCGACGGCACCTTCGCCCACAGTGGCCTGCTGGCCATCCGCCAGGCCGTGGCCGCCGACGTGCCGCTCACCTACAAGCTGCTCTACAACGGCTTCGTGTCCATGACCGGCGGTCAGCCGGTGGACGCCAGCCTGTCGCCCGCGCAGACCCTCGCCGTGCTGGCCGGTGAAGGCGTCAAGAAGATGGCCGTGGTCACCGACGAGCCAGCGCGCTACCAGGGCGTCACCCTGCCCGCCGGCGTGCCGGTGCACCACCGCGACCAGATGGAGACGGTGCAGCGCGAGATGCGCGAGTTTCCCGGCGTGTCGGTCATCCTGTACGACCAGGCCTGCGCCACCGAGCGCCGCCGCCTGCGCAAGCGCGGCCAGTGGAGCGACCCGGCCAAGCGCACCTTCATCAACCCCGCTGTATGCGAGGGCTGTGGCGACTGCGGCAAGGCCTCGGGCTGCATGTCCATCGAACCGCTGGAGACCGAACTGGGCCGCAAGCGCCGCATCAACCAGGCCAGCTGCAACAAGGACTACACCTGCGTCGAGGGCTTTTGCCCCAGCTTCGTCACCGTGCATGGCGGCGCGCCGCGCAAGACGGCCAAGCCCACCAGCGCACAGCCCGCCGCGCCCGAGTGGACAGCCGCCCTTCCCGAGCCGCAACTGCCCGCCCTGACGGCCTTGTACAGCGTGCTGGTGGGTGGCATCGGCGGCACCGGCGTGGTCACCATCGGCCAGACGCTGGCCATGGCCGCGCACCTGGAAGGCGCCTACAGCTCGAACCTGGACGTGACCGGCCTGTCGCAGAAATACGGCGCCGTGCACTCCCATGTGCGCTTTGCGCCGCAGCCCGAGATGCTGCACGCCACGCGCATCGGCGCTGGCGAGGCCCACACCATGATCGGCTGCGATCTGATCGTGGCGGTGAACGACGAGTCGATGAGCCGGCTGGACGCTGCCGACAGCGCTGCCGTGGTCTGCACCGACATGGTCCCGACCGGCGACTTCGCCCGCAACCCGGACTGGCAGGTCGACAGCGCCGCGCTGGCGCAGCGCATCGCCGACACACTGGGTGACCGCGCCCTGCTGATGGAAGGCCAACGCCTGGCCACCGCGCTGCTGGACGACCCCATCGCCACCAACATGTTCATGCTGGGCGCGGCCTGGCAACGCGGGCAGATTCCGCTGTCGCACGAGGCGATTGCGCGCGCCATCGAACTCAATGGCGTGGCCATCGCCATGAACCAGGAAGCGTTTCTGTGGGGCCGCCGCGCCGCACACGACCTGCCGGCCGTCGAGCAATGGGTCAAGGACCGCACGCCGGTGACCGTGGTGTCGGTGATGCCGCGCGCGCGCCGCAGCCTGCAGGACATCGTTCGCCACCGCAGCGAGCACCTGCAAGCCCACACCGGCGAAGCGCTCGCCGCGCGCTACCGCGCCTTCGTCGAGCGGGTGCAGCAGGCTGAAAGCGCCCTGGGTGCAGGCGACGGCCTGGCACGCGCCGTGGCGCACAACTACCACCGCCTGCTCGCCATCAAAGACGAATGGGAGGTGGCGCGCCTGTACAGCCACCCCGACTTCAAGGCCGCGCTGGGCCGCGAGTTCGAGGGCGACTACACCCTGCACTTTCACCTGGGTGCCTGGCCCTTCGCCAAGACCGACGCGACCACCGGCCTGCCACGCAAGGCTGAACTGGGCCCCTGGGTGCTGAAGGCCTTCGGCTTGATGGCGCGCTTCAAGGGGCTGCGCGGCAGTTGGCTCGACCCGTTCAAGGACAACACCGAACGCCGCCTGGACCGCCAGCTGCTGAACCAGTACGAAGCCGACATGGCCGACCTGCTGCGCCAGTTGACCCCAGACACCTTGCCCACGGCGGTCAAGCTGGCCTCGCTGCCGCAGACCGTGCGCGGCTATGGTCACGTCAAGCAGGCGCAGGCCGACGCGGCGGCGGGTCAGCGCACGCAATTGCTGGCCGCGCTGAAACCGCATGCACCAGCCGCCAGCAGCCCGCAGTTGCAAACGGCCTGACCGGCCACGCCATCACCACGCAAGCACACTACCGGAGCGATCATGAAAAAGACCATCCTCTTGCGTTCCGAGCCCGTCACGCAGGGCCGCATGGCCGTCGGCGCACGTGCGCTGTGGCGCGCCACCGGGGTGGCCGATGGCGACTTCGGCAAGCCGATCATCGCCATTGCCAACGCCTACACCCAGTTCGTGCCCGGCCACGTACACCTGAAGGATCTGGGCGACCTGGTGGCCGAGGAAGTCGCCGCTGCCGGCGGCATTGCACGCGAGTTCAACACCATCGCCGTGGACGACGGCATCGCCATGAGCCACGGCGGCATGCGTTATTCGCTGCCCAGCCGCGACCTGATTGCCGACGCGGTGGAGACCATGGTCAACGCCCACTGCGCCGACGCGCTGGTGTGCATCTCCAACTGCGACAAGATCACGCCCGCCATGCTGATGGCGGCACTGCGTCTGAACATCCCCACCATCTTCGTCTCGGGGGGGCCCATGGAGTCGGGCGTGTTCAACCACCGCGGCGTGATGAAACGCGTGGACGCCATCGACTCGCTGATGGTGCTGGGCGACCCGACTTCGACCGAGGACGACCTGCACGGCATCCAGGAAGCGGCCTGCCCCACCTGCGGCTCCTGCGCCATCATGGGCACGGCCAACTCGATGAACTGCATCGCCGAGGCCATGGGTCTGGCCCTGCCTGGCAACGGCACGCTGGTGGCCACGCACGCCGACCGCGAAGGCTTGTTTCGCCGTGCCGGCCGCCGCATCGTCGAGCTGGCCCGCGCCCACTACGAGCAGGGCGACCAGCGCGTGCTGCCGCGCAGCATCGCCACCAAGACGGGGTTTGAACACGGCATGCGCGCGTCGATGGCCATTGGCGGATCGACCAACACCACGTTGCACCTGCTGGCGGCCGCGCGCGAGGCGGGCGTGGACTTCAGCGTCGACGACATTGCCCGCATCTCCGACACGACACCGCTCGTCTGCAAAGTCTCGCCCGCGCGGCACGAAGTGTTTATCGAAGACATGCACCGCGCTGGCGGCGTGATGCGCGTGCTGGGCGAGCTGGACCGCGCCGGCCTGATCGACAAGAGCCTGCCCACCGTGCACGCCCCCACGCTGGGCGACGCGCTGAACCACTGGGACCTGACCCGCTGCGAGGGTCAGGCCGACGCCGAAGTCACGCGCCAGTTTTACCGCGCCGGCCCTGGCGGCGTGCGCAGCACCCAGGCCTTTGGCCAGGACCAGCGCTTTCCCAGCGTCGACACCGACGCCGCCAAGGGCTGCATCCGCGATGTGGCCCACGCCTTCGACACGGTGGGCGGCCTGGCGGTGCTGTACGGCAACCTGGCGCCCGACAGTGCCATCGTCAAGTCGGCGGCCGTGCCCGAGTCCATGATGCGCTTCACCGGCCGCGCGCTGTGCTTCGAGCTGATGGAGGACGCCTGCGAGGCAATCCAGGACGGCACCGTGCAGCCCGGCTGCGTGGTCGTGATCCGCTACGAAGGCCCGCGGGGCGGCCCCGGCATGCGCGAGATGCTGATGCCGACCGGCCTGCTGGTGGCGCGCAAGCTGCACACGCAGTGCGCGCTGCTGACCGACGGACGCTTTTCCGGCGCCACCGAGGGCCTGGCCGTAGGCCATGTCTCGCCCGAAGCCGCGGCCGGCGGCGCCATCGCGCTGATCGAGGACGGCGACGAGATCGCGTTCGACGTGCCCGGCCGGCGCGTGGAGCTGCTGGTGGACGCCGCCACGCTGGCCGCCCGCACCGAGCGCATGCGTGCCCTCGGCGCGCAGGCCTGGCGCCCCACCAAACCACGCACCACCTCGATGTGGCTGCGCACCTACGGCGCGCTGGCCAGCTCGGCCGACCAAGGGGGCGGGCGCGACCCCGCCCGTCTCGCGCAACTCGAAGCCCTGCAAATGACGCGCTGAACCTGGAGACCCAAGCCATGTCCCAACACCCCACTGCCCTGCTCCATCCCGAAGACGATGTGCTCATTGCCCTGCGCGCGTTCCCCGCAGGCAGCGAGGTGGACGGCCTGACCTTGACCCAGGACGTCGGCGTCGGCCACAAGATCGCCCGCCGCGCCGTGGCCAAGGGTGCGCCCGTGCACCGCTACCACCAGGTCATCGGCTTTGCCAGCACCGACATCGCGGCCGGTGAGCATGTGCACAGCCACAACCTGAGCATGGGCGAAGTCAAGCATGAGCACCGGTTCGGCGCCAATGTCCGGCCCACGCCGCGCGCCACGCCGGCCCGCAGCTTCATGGGCATCCGCCGCGCCGACGGCCGGGTGGCCACGCGCAACTACATCGGCGTGATTTCGAGCGTGAACTGTTCGGCCACAGCCGCCAAGATGATTGCCCAGCACTACCGCGATCGGCTGGCCGACTTTCCCAACGTGGACGGCGTGGTCGCGCTCACGCACAAGAGCGGCTGCGGGCTGGACACGCCGGTGGCGGGCATTCAGGCCCTGCGGCGCGCGCTGGCCGGCTATGTGCGCCACCCCAATTTCGCGCATGTCATCGTCGTGGGCCTGGGCTGCGAGATCGCCAACCTGGGTGACGTCCTCGACGGCGCTCCGGGCGATTCGCTGTCTATCCAGGCCGAGGGCGGCACGCCCAAGCTCGTGGCCGAGGCCATCCGCCGCATCGACGCCTTGCTGCCCCAGGTCAATGCGGTGCAGCGCGAGCCGGTGCCGCTGGCCGAGCTCAAACTGGCCATGCAATGCGGTGGTTCCTCGGGCATCTCGGGCATCAGCTGCAACCCGGCGCTCGGCCATGCGGTCGACCTGCTGGTCAGCCACGGCGGCACGGCCATCCTGTCGGAAACCACCGAGTGCTACGGCGCCCAGCACCTGCTGACGGCGCGCGCCACCAGTCCCGAGGTTGGCCAACACCTGCTGGACCGCATCGCCTGGTGGGAAGACTTTGCCAGGAGCCGCGGCCTGGTGATCGACAACAACCCTTCGCCCGGCAACAAGGCGGGGGGCCTCACCACCATCATCGAGAAGTCGCTTGGCTC
>JAIUOM010000163.1 GCA_020161215.1 Pseudomonadota bacterium | reverse complement strand
GTCGTAGTCGGCCAGGAGATAGACGGCGGCGAAACCGAGCTGTGCGTTCACGAACAAGGGGAGTTTGACCGGCTGCACGTTGAGGTTCTCGCCCAGGCTCAATGCCGCAGGCACGGCGGCCAGTGCCTGGTCCACCTGTTCGCGCAGCAATTGCAGCGTGGATTTGGTCTGGTCGAGCTTTTCCTCGATGCGCAACATCCACCAGTCGCTATACGGGTCATCCTGCTCCGAGCCGCGCTTCATCTTGTTCATGACTGCGATGTAGCCATTCAGGCCGACGATGCCGGGTCGCCCTTCGGCGGCGGCGCGGCCATGCCAGATGCGCGAGGCGTGGTGGGTGTGAAGCGTCAGCGACATCGTGCTGCGCAAGGAGCCGAGATTGAGTTGTAGAGGTTCGTTGGTTGCCATGGTGACCGCTCGCTGTGGGAAGAAGAGCGGTCAGGATCGGCACGCCGCGGAAGGCAGTCAGTCAACAAACCGAAATGAACCAGACCCCGGTTGTCGTGGCAACGGTGGCCTGTGGCATGAGCTATCCCCTGGGGATAGCTCCACCAACCACCATGGAGCGCTGCTCGCGCAGATGGTGAGAACCACTCATGAATCGACACCACTGCAGTTCCGTGGGCGAAAGCTCCGAGCGGTGCCTGTCGGCGCTACACCTTGCATACATCTATCCCCTGGGGATAGCTCTACGGACGGCCACAGGCGTCTGCTTCATGACCTTGCCGCTCATAGCGATCAGCCTTTGCGCAGAAGGTCGCGCAGCCGGTCGATGTGCTGCCGGGCCACCTCGGGCGGAACCACCTTGCGCGGCGGCTCAGGCGGTGCATCTCGTGCAGGGGCAGGTGGCGGTGCTGACCCTTGCTTGGCCCATGCGTTGAACTCGCCACGGATGGCGCGTTGGATGATGCCGAACAGGTAACCTGCCGGGTTGCGGATGGTGCTGCTGCGACAGCGCTCCACCCATTCGTCCAGCACGGCCTGACGTAGCGGGGCGTCGACCTGCTGCAATGCCACCATGGCGCCGGCCTGTTGCTCTTCTTTCAAGCCGATGAAACCATCGGGCAGATGAACTCCCGGCATCGCGGCCACCTGCCCACGCTCACGCGCGGTAGTACGTACTTCATTGATACGACTACGTACAGTACGGTCCTGCTTCCGATTCCGAAGAGCGCCGTCTGACGCGGGTTTCGGCCCTGCTTCGGAATCCGAAGAGGGGTCATCAGAATTCCGAAGAAGGCTCGACGCCCCTTCTTCGGAATCGTGAACCATGCCCTCCTGTGGATAACTCTCCTGCGACCCAATGCCTCGGCTTGCGAGGCGTTCGGCAAGGACCTGCAGCCGCGAGGGCAGCGTGCGGCCAGACAGCAACGGGTCTTCGGTGATCTCCTTCAGGGTGTGCAGGCCCACGACCTGAACGGCCTTGGCCGAATGGCTCAAGGCTTGGCTGACGAGCTGCAAGTAGTCCGGGTCGAGCTGCATCGCTTCGAACGGGGTCAAGGGCTCATCATGCAGGACGTAGAGGTTGCCGAGGATGCGCCCGGTCTTGGGGTCGCGCCTGCGGCGCACGAGACTCAACCACCGCGTCAGGCGCAACAGCGTCAGCGCCCGTGCCACGGTCTCGTGGGAGGCCTGTCCGGCGCAGGGCATTGACGCGAGCCACGGGCGAAGTTGCTCATACGTCGGAAACGCCGTGACGCCATCCTCGTTGAGCATCATCCGGAAGACTTGCCAGGCATTGCGTTCCAGCGGCGTCAGGCGTCGGTCGAGGAACAGCCGTCGCGGCACGCTCTCGTGCCGATTGCCGCTGAACAGGAAACCATCGCCGGTTGCGGACGCGGGAGACGTTGCGGATGCGGGCGCCGGCGCGGGTGCGCGAGGATTGGGCGCTAGGTCTTTCAGCGCGCTGTCGAACAGATCGGCGAGGGCGACGGGGCCTTGGCGTGGTGCTCCTGGTGCAGCGTCGTCCATGGCCATGGTTCAACCCAATCCCTGATCGATCCAGTTCTTGATCGCCGCCCAGACCACCGACAGCGGCAGTTCCATGCCTTCGGCGAGGTCCATTGCCGCGTCAAGAACCGAGGTCTCATCCTCCAGCTCGACATTCCTGCTGCTGGTCACAGCCTTCCAGCGCCGCCACAGCTCCGTGTCCTGCTCCTCGTCCAGAACCGGATGGCGCCCCTTGCGTTTGGGCAGGCTCAGAACTTCCCGCCGTAGCGCGACTTCCTGATGCGTCAGCCCGTAGAAGCGGCTCACCATTTCCGTGCTGGCGCCAAGGCGCAGCATGCGATCGACGGTGGCGATCTCCTCCTCCACGTCCTGTGCCTGCTTGAGCAATCGCCGGAGCACTTCCCGGTTCACGGAGACTGAGCACCACGAGACGCTGGCATTGGCCAGCACGCTGATCAGCGCCGGATGCTTGAGCGCATCCAAATCTTCCTCGCCGAAGCCCATCGCCTTGCAGCGACGCAGCTGCCCGTTGCGCAGGTCGTAGAGCGCCTGCGCAATGACGGCGTGGTTGAGTGGGTTCGGTACGGACATGCGGGGCTCCCTCGCTCAGGTCCCAGAACCGACAGCGCTGGCTTCCAGATCCAGCAGGCGCCGGGCCAGCCGCAGCAGACGAAACAGCTTGACCAGTGCGGTGTCGCTCAATCGCCTGGCCCCGTTGTCATGACGTTGGCCCTGACCGTGCAACAACGCGGGCAGGTCGGTGACGAGTTGCCCGCTGTCCAAGCCGACGCCGGCCAGCGGCTGACCGGCCAGGGAAACCAGCAACGCGAGCACGGCGCGGCCCAGTGGCGACGAAGCCTGGGTCGGGGCGCGACAAGCGAAGCCGATGCCATCAGGTCGATCCTCGACGCACTCGTCCAGGTCGGCCTCGCCCGCGATCTCGCGCGCGAACTGCGCGATGTGGATGCGCAGGCGGTCGGGTGTGTCGAGGCCAGGGTCGATATGCCAGATGTCCGAAACGGGATAGAGGCCACCGACCTGCACGGGTATCGATTGCAGTACGTTGGCCGAGAAGTCGGGCGGCAGCGCATCGCCCAACTGGTCGGCGACCATGCGCTGGATGGCCTGGAGTCGCTCCGTCGTGGGTGCCGGGGAGATGATGTGCTCGGCAAGCAGATCGCCAGGCGGTGCCCCAGAGCTGGCCGTGGATGCCTCGCCTGGGGCCGCATCGTCCTGGGGCCTTGTCGGCGCGGCCGCGGAATGGCCTGCGGGAGGTGCTGGTGTAGCGGGAGACGGTGCCGATTCGATCGGCGGCCGTGCGGTGGCCCCAGGCTCAGGTAATGCCGGCGGCGCCGAAGGCGGGGTTGGATCGCTGACCAGGGCGCGATGACGGCTCTCGGATTCGGTCAGGTCCAAGGCGAGCACGTCGTAGTCAATGTCCAGCAACTCGGACATCTGACCGATCAACTCGTCCTGCACACGCTGTGGCGAGAACTCGTCGGCCTGGGCGTCGAACTGCGACAGCACCTCTAAAAAGAAGCTATCGAAGTCCAGCGGCAAGGAGCAGCCTTTGGCGTAGTGCTCCCACGTGCGCTCGCTGGCCTTGCGCATGACCGACAGTCGCTCAACCTGGTGGCGACCGAGGCCCCCATACAGGACGGTCGGGATCGCGGGCAGCAGGTAGCGTACCGCATCGGCCATGCGGCTGATGTGCGACTGCTGGACGGGGAAACCGTCCGCGGCCAGGCGTCGGGCCAGCTCGGACTGGCTCAGGGTGGCGCTGGTTTCTTCTTCATAGAACTCGCGTGCCTTCTCGACGCCCAGGGCGCGCTCGATGAACGTCAGGCCGCCGCGCAGCTCGTTCTCGGCGAGGTGTCCGGTCAGCGCGACAATCTCCCCGCGTGCAGGCCAAGGTCGGAACAGGCACGATATGCGGAAAAAGCGCTCGTCTTTCGTCTCTGCCCAGAGTTCACGCAGGATCGCCAGCCGCGTGTTGCCACCGTTGCGGATGACGTAGTGGCCTTCACCGGGCCGCCGCGTGATGGCCGGCGCCGCGTCGAGGCCGCGCTCGCGGATGGACGCCTTGATTTCCTCGTAGACCGGATTGCGCTTCTTGCGCGGGTCGTGGTCATACGGGCGCAACTGGTCCAAGGTCACGACCATGGGTGTGTCGGCGATCGGGTCACTCAGGGCCACGGCCGATGGGCCGTTGCGCTCGAACCCGGCAGCGAGCAGCTTGCCGGCCATGTCCTGGGAGGTCATCTCAGTCATTGCCGTTTCCCTGCGCTTGGGACTGAGCCTTGCTGCGCTCGGCACGGCAGATCTGCGCACGGGCGTTGAGGGCCGCCCGGTGGTCGCTTGCTGTCGAACTGGTGTAGATCGCGGCGCAGCCTGCCTTGGTGAATTTGAGGTGACCGCCCGGCGTGCGCTTGACGTGCCAGCCTTCGCCCACCGCAAACTCGATCAGGGCGCGCAGTCGCTTGTGGCCACGGGCCAGTTCATGTGCGTTCGCCATGGGGCCTCCTGGTTTCAAGAGGACGTTGTGGACGGCCGGACACGCAGGCAAATCTGTCTTGCCACTGCGGGAACAATTCGCTGGCGAGCGCGCGGACCGTGTCAATCGCGGCAGGTGCAACTCTGCCGGGTGGCTGGCGATGCTCGACTCGATGCACCGGCAGGCCACGAGTTGCGGCGCGCGGATAGGCCTCGATCGCCGGCACGTCTGTGCCCAGCACGCGAATGCCGGCATGGTCCTGGAACAGGTCGCGCAGAGCCTTCTGGATCAGCCGAGCGTTGGCGGATACGGGATGGACGCGATTGATGAGCAGGTGCAAAGGCGGGGGCTCGATGCCCAGATGCCGGTACGGCGCGATGTCCTCCAGCAACTGCATGGTGCCGCGCCGCAGTTCGCGGGCCGCAAGGATTTCCGGGGTCACGGGCGACAGGGCCAGGCTGGAGGCGAGCACCGCCATCTCCAGCAGCACCGAGCGCGCGCCCTGGGTGTCGATCAGCACCAGGTCATAGAGCGGCGCCAGCGTCGGCAGCAGGTGCCGCAGCCGCAGGCGTCCGTCCGGCGCGTGCAACAGCAAGGTGTTCAGTTCACCCCGGTGGTCGTTGGACAACACCAGGTCCAGGCCCGCGATGATGGTGCGGGATATGAGCTGGCCGAGGTCGCGCTCGTTGAAGGCCAGCAACTCGTAGATGCCGCCAGGCGCGCGGTGGGCAAGCTCGTAGTAGGAGGACAAAGTGGGCTGCACGTCGAGATCGAGCAACAGCACGCGCAGGCCCGCGTCTGCGGCGAGCCCGCCGAGGTTGGCGGCCGTGGTCGTCTTGCCAACGCCACCTTTCGTTGAAATGATGGATACGACCTGCATGGCGCTCTCCGTTTGGCGATGGGAATCCGAGGGGGGAACGGATCAGGTGCGGTTGTTGAGGCGTTCGGCGATCCACTGGTCGATCTCGACCGAATCCCAGCCCACGGCGCGCACACCCAGGCGCAGCGCCTGTGGAAACTGGCGCTTCTTCATCAGGTTGTAGATGTGGGCGCGTTTGAAGCCGGACTTGGCTTCAACTTCATCGAGCCGCAGAATGCGGCGCTCGTGCGGTGGCAGTACAGGTACTTGCGACATGGCGGTCACTCCTGAACGCTCAGTGGCGTTTGTTGGCGTGACCTCTATTCAATAGACATGGCTGCGGAAAGACATTGCAAATGCAATCTCCGCGACTGCACATACAAGATGGAAGAATTCACGCGGCTGCGCTACGCACATTCTTCCTGGCATTGGCGAACTTGCCGTTCAAGGTTCGCTCCGTGATGCCCATGGTGCCGCCATAGTGGGCGAGCAATGCAGTGACGATGGCCTCCTGCGTCTTGAAGCTGGAGTACGGCACGCCCGCTGGAGATTGGCCCAGCATCAACGTCAGCATGCCGCCGATGATGTTCAGGTATGTGGTCTCTGCTCGATCACTGATCGCGCACTGCTGGGACGCGAGGAGCACGGCGGACTGCTTGAGCAAGACTTCGTGCTGCGCTTGCAGTTCGCGCATCTCACGCCGGCTATGGTCCAGCGCGGCCTGCAGCGCCAGCCGTTCCAGCAGGAGCGCCTGTCCTGTTTCGAGGGTGATGAAGGGATGGGCCATGCGCTCGCCACGGCTGAACAGGAATCCCGGCCGATGCTCGGGATAGTGGGTGCGCATCCAGCGCTTCAGATCGACATGGCGGACGGTCAGATCGGGTGAACTCACCAGTTCGGGGTCATTGATCGTGATCCCGTCCTTGCCGAAGGGCAGCTCCGAGTTGAGGATGCCGTCGTAGATGCGTTCCGAATACAGCCGACACTCGTTCCATCGAGGGCAGTCCAACATCTGCGGCAGGCACCGCGGTGATGCGATCGACGCGAGAATCGATGCCTTGTACCGCAGCAATCCAGCCCACCGTATGGCAGCTTCGATGGGACGATAGAACACCTTTGATAGTGGTGGCTCCTTGTGCATGCTTTCGTCTCCTTTCGGAAGCGCTACATCACCGGCTCCTTTCTTGCCCTGCCAAGGGCTGTTGTGTCGTTATGGCCTGCGGCGAGTGCCAGGGACGATGCCCTGAACGTGGGGGCGGGTGGAATCATTTGCACCCGCCGCAGATGGCCTTGTCTTGTTGATCTGCAAGAATTGTCGGTTGCCGGCCCATCGAGCGACGATAAAAAAGCAGGCTCGATATTGGCGCTCACGCTGCCAGCGTCAGGGGTGATGTCAAGCTCATCAAGACCGATTCGATATGGTCTGATATCCCGTCGGTTTCAGAGCGCGCATGGGCAGGCATTTGTCGCCCAATGGGCATGTGAACGGTGAGAAATCGGCGCACGTCATGCTCTTCAGCATGCTGATATATCGACACAGTATCTAGCGATGATGGGATGTGGCTCGTGCGAGGTGGTCGCGGGTTCCTGCAGAAAGTCTCTCACCTAACGAGTAAGGATAGATCGCGGCTTCGCGCGATCTATCCTTACTCGTTAGAACGAAGGCAAGTTTGTCGTCATGTCTTCGTCCGGCGCATCTGGATGTTCCACCCCAGGTGTGTCGAGGATCAACAGCGAAATAGACATGTCGTAACGGTCTGAGAGCACGACCATCTCACGCACGGGCAGCCTGATGGGCCACACGCCTTCGGGGTGCTCTACGCCCAAGCGATAGTCGGCGTTGGAAAGCGCTTGGTCTGGGCTCACAGCGAGCGAGCCCAAAGGCAATTCCATGCCCTCCTGCAGCGTTCCAAACGTGTATTTCTTCGCGCTGCCACTGGCCTTCCACCAGTGCAGCATCCCTTCTCGTCCCATGACGGCGACGGCTGGCTGATCGGTGAACTCCAACCATTTGAGGATTGCGGCCGTGAGAGAGACACCGTAACGGTCGGCGCACTCGCCCAAGAGGTCAAGAGTGATCCGACGCCCACGCACCTGCTGGGTGTAGTCGTCGATCGGCATGAGCAGATACGACGCGAACTGGTCTGCCTCGCGCTCGATCCTGGCCCCGGTGATCCCCAGTGTCGCGCTCTGGGAGCACTGGAACGCCTCCTGCAGCTTGCGATGGAGGACGTAGTGCCCAAACTCGTGCGCAACGGTGAAGTTGGACCGTCCTGGCAGGTCGGGGTGCGGGTGGTACAGCAACGCCCAGACTTTTCGCTCCTTCAGCCAGAACAACCCGCCCTCGAAGCCTTTCAACTCTCGGGCTTGCAACTCCCCAATGGGCGCCTCGGGCGCCACGTTCCTAGACCATTCCTGCGCCAGCGCTCCGGCGTTGATCGGAAACGTTAGTCCGTGGACGGCGCGCCACAGCTTCGCCAGCTTGATTGCCTCGCCCGATGGGGAAAGCCCCTCTTTCAAGACCCGGCCTTCTTGTCCAGGACGCTGAGGATCTCCTGCAACTGCTGCTTCACCCCGTTGTCCAGCGACTGGTACTTGCGGAAGAAGGCCTCGTCGGCCACGTCGATCGAGGGCTCGGCGACGTCGTCATTCATCAAGAACTCGGGCGTCACGCCCAGGACCTTCGCCACCTCATTGATCCGGTCGGCGGACGGGCGGGCCTTTTCCTTGTTCTCCAGTTCCCATACGGATGACTTGGACGCACCGATCTGCTCGGCGAACTGTTCCAGCGTCAAGCCTGCTTTTTTCCGCAATGTGCGGACCTTCTCGCCCAGTGTTGGCATGCTTGTTCGGAGTTCCGATATAAAAAGTACTTGACTCCGGAAGTTCGGGAGTCCACAATTTTTATTGTGATAGTTCCGAACTTTCAGCGCAACCCCGATTTGGTAACACAGCCAGCTGGGAACAAGGAAGTCGGGATGTCGCAATCAACCAACCGATCCTGAAAGGGGACGACCATGAGCAAGACGTTGAAGCCCGGTACGCCGGCACCGAAGTCCGGCCAGTACCAGAACCCGGGCACCGGCAATGAAGTGACCGGCGTGAAGGGCAAGCCGCTGCCGCCGACGCCGCGGCCGGGCCAAGGCTACAAGCTGGTGGACCCCACCAAGCACAAGCGCTGAGCCGGGGAGAGTCCAGGTGCGACAGAAAGCCATCGACAAGAATTTCAAGGAGACCCCGTGATCCGCGAACCTGTGACTCTCCCCCAGCGCCCCCGCATCTCCATGCGGTCGTCGGCGCGTTTCTTCCACTTGGTGGACGTCATCGCTCGGGCCAGTGAGCCTACCGCCACCCAGTTGATGGCCCTGGAGCGCTCCTACAACAGCACCGGCGAGT
>JAIUOM010000162.1 GCA_020161215.1 Pseudomonadota bacterium | reverse complement strand
GAACAGTTGAAGCGCTGGTCCATCGAGCAGTTGCCCATCATTCCCCAGCATTGGCGGGTCGAGGTCAAACCGAAGACCGCCACGCAATTCAAGGTCGTCAAGGCTCTCCTGGCGAAGGCGACCCAACTGGTCATCGCCACCGATGCCGACCGCGAGGGTGAATTGATCGCTCGCGAAATCATCGACCTGTGCGGCTATCGCGGGCCCATCGAGCGACTCTGGCTGTCAGCCCTCAACGATGCGTCGATCCGCGCCGCCCTCGGCAAGCTGCGGCCTTCGGCCGAGACGCTGCCGATGTACTACTCGGCGCTGGCACGCTCCCGTGCGGATTGGCTCGTGGGCATGAACCTGAGCCGGCTGTTCACGGTGCTAGGGCGACAGGCGGGTTATGACGGCGTGCTGTCGGTCGGCCGCGTCCAGACCCCGACGCTCAAGCTCGTCGTGGATCGCGACCGCGAGATCGCGCGCTTCGTGTCCGTACCGTACTGGGCCATCGCCGTGTCCCTGTTCGCGGGTGGTTCGAGTTTCGCCGCGCAATGGGTTCCACCCGATGCGTGCACCGACGACGCAGGCCGCTGCCTGCAGCAGCCGGTCGCACAGCAGGCCATGCAGCAGATCCGCGCTGCGGGCAGCGCCCACGTAGTGTCGGTGGAGACTGAGCGTGTCCGCGAAGGCCCGCCGCTGCCGTTCGACCTGGGCACCTTGCAGGAGGTGTGTTCCAAGCAGCTTGGGCTGGACGTGCAGGAAACTTTGGAGATCGCCCAAGCCCTGTACGAGACGCACAAGGCCACGACGTACCCGCGCTCGGATTCCGGCTACCTGCCCGAGAGCATGTTTGCCGAAGTGCCCACCGTTCTCGACAGCGTGCTCAAGACCGATCCCTCGCTGCGCCCGATCATGGGGCGGCTCGACCGTTCGCAGCGTTCGCGCGCCTGGAACGATGGCAGGGTCACGGCTCACCACGGCATCATCCCGACGCTCGAACCGGCGAACCTCTCTGCCATGAGCGAGAAGGAACTGGCCGTGTACAGGCTCATCCGGGCGCATTACCTGGCGCAGTTCCTCCCTCACCACGAGTTCGACCGCACCATCGCCCAGCTCTCGTGCGGCGGACAGAATCTGGCGGCCACAGGCAAGCAGGTTGTCATGCCCGGCTGGCGCCAGGTGCTGGCCGAGCCGCAGTCCGAGGGCGGTGATGGCGACGGGGACACCGCGGCCCGCGCCCAGGTGCTGCCAGCGCTGCAAGAGGGCCTGGCATGCCGGGTAGCCGACGTCGATCTGAAAGCACTCAAGACGCTGCCGCCCAAACCGTACACGCAAGGCGAGCTGGTCAAGTCCATGAAAAGCGTCGCCAAGCTGGTGTCCAATCCCCGCCTGAAGCAGAAGCTCAAGGATACGGTCGGCATCGGCACCGAAGCAACGCGGGCCAACATCATCGGCGGCCTGATCACTCGCGGCTACCTCATCAAGAAGGGGCGCGCCATCCGCGCCTCGGATGCGGCCTTCACCCTGACCGATGCAGTGCCCGCAGCGATTGCCGACCCCGGCACCACCGCCGTCTGGGAACAGGCGCTCGACATGATCGAAGCCGGCCAGCTCACGCTGGACGTGTTCATCGGCAAGCAGGCCGCATGGATTTCGCAGTTGATCGCGCAGTACGGCAGCGCATCCCTGTCCATCAAGGTTCCCCAAGGACCGGCATGCCCGCAGTGCGGCGCACCCACGCGCCAGCGCAGCGGCAAGAGCGGCCCATTCTGGTCATGCAGCCGCTACCCGGACTGCAAAGGCACGCTGCCGGTCGAATCCGGCAGCTCCAAGCGCGGCCTCGCGCCCACGTCGTAATACTGGTAGCGGCCGCCAAGGCTCCTGATCGACCCCGTTCCCCGTGAGCCGTGCCCGCCTTCGGCGGCGCGGCCCGTGTCCCGCATGCCCTGCGGGACGCCCAGCGCGCAACGCCTTCTTGATCCGTGTGCGCGTCCCGCCCAGCCGTCCCCGGCCGCGGGACCTGAAGGTAGCTTCTCCGCGAGCCGCACCACGCGCGTTCTGTTGATCTGCGTTTCTTCCGCCCTCTGCGAAAGGTCTTCCGGTGGCTTGCCAGCCGGCACGAGCCACCCGGAGACCTTTCGTGGTCAGCGGTAATCGGTGCCGGTGCCCGCCGGTGCAAAAACGGGCTCCCTTTGTGCGCGGATGTGCGCCAGACGATGCCGGCCCCAGCCACGACATGGGTCGGGTGTGATTGCTTGATGAGCAGACGGTTCTAGCGACAACCGGGTCTGCCAATCAGCCCACGGGTGGTTCCTCTTTCCTCCCAAGCCGAAGGCCGCAGGGCCTTCGGCGCCTTTCTCCTGCCTATCAACGTCCCGGTCCGGCTTGACGCTGTTCCAGCCTGGCCACACGAACAGGAGAGACGACATGCACCCTCAACCTTGCGCACCGCTGCTGTACGGCAGTGTGTGCAGCGGCATCGAAGCGGTGAGCCTCGCTTGGCAGCCGCTCGGCCTCGAAGCCGCGTGGTTCGCCGAGATCGAGCCGTTCCCGAGCGCCGTACTCGCCCACCGTTACCCCCACGTGCCCAACCTGGGCGACATGACCGCGATCGCCCGTCAGGTGCGTGCCGGCACTGTGCCGGCGCCCGACATCCTGGTCGGCGGTACGCCGTGCCAGTCGTTCAGCGTTGCCGGCGCGCGCCAGGGACTGAATGACCCGCGCGGCGCCTTGACCCTTGCCTATGTGGAGCTTGCAAATGCCATCGACCAAACCCGCCACCAAGACCGCCGCCCGCCGGCAACGCTCGTCTGGGAAAACGTCCCCGGCGTCCTCAACGACCGCAGCAACGCCTTCGGGCATTTCCTGGGAGCATTGGCCGGAGAAAGCCGTGCGCTCGAACCGCCAGGGAAAAAATGGGCGCACGCGGGTTGTGTGTCTGGACCCCGGCGGCGCATCGCCTGGCGCGTGCTCGACGCTCAATATTTCGGTGTCGCCCAACGCCGCAAGCGTGTGTTTCTTGTGGCAAGTGGTGGAGATGGCCTCGATCCCGTCGAAGTACTTTTTGAGCGCGCAGGCCTGCACGGGGATTCTTCTGCGGGCAGCGCGCCGTGGCAAGAAGCTGCCCCTTCTGCTGGGCCAGGCGCTGAAGCTGCAGGCGTGCACGCAGGATTTGCAGGACTGAAGCAGCCCTACGGCAAGGTCACGACGACGTTTGGATTCAGCGGAGGCATCGGCCCTGTCGATATGGCTGCCTGCCTGATGGCCGCAGGCCCCAAGCACGACATCCGCACGGAGACGTTCATGGTGCAGTCGGTCACCGGCAGCGTCACCCACACCCTCGACCCCGCCAACGGCGGCAAGGGCAGCAGCGAGGACGGTACGGGCAAGGGTGTGCCGATCATCGCCTTCACTGCCCAGGGCAGCGGCGCAGATGCCACGATGGATCTAACGCCAACGCTGCGTGCTGGCGGGCATCGCAACAGCCATGCGAACGCAGGTGTCGTGCCGGCCATCGCCTTCGCGCAAAACATCCGCGGCGAAGTGCACTTCGAGTCACGGCATGGGCAGGTGGCTTGCGTTGCTTTGCGGGGCCGGCAGCAGGGTCTTGCCACCGAACTGGGCCGCAGCGTATCGACCGCACTGCGCACCAGCGGCGGTGGCTCAGCCAAGAGTCATTTGCTGGCGCCCAACTACGAGGCGTATTTCCGGTACGACTGGAATGACCTCGGGCCGGGAGACTGGTCGCAATGGCGGGTGCGTCGGCTGATGCCAGTGGAGTGCGAGCAGTTGCAAGGCATGCCCGACAACTACACCCTGGTCCCCTATCGCGACAAGCCCGCCGCAGACGCACCGCGCTACAAGGCGATCGGCAATTCCATGGCCGTTCCGTGCGTCGCGTGGCTGGGCCAGCGGCTGGTGCAGTGCCTGCAAAAGACGGGGTCGAGCGCATCGGATTGATGCACGACGCCGCCAACCGGCCACGTCATTCTTCCTCCTGCATCGCCGACGTGTCGGCAGCAGCCAGGGTGTCCAGGCTGCCGTGGGTTTCACCCGCGCCACCCGCCAGTTCGCCCAGGCATCCACCGGCGAACGCTGCCCATCGGGGCATCGATGCCTCCTTTCTCCAACCCACGGGACGAATGCCGCGTCCCGCCAAGGGCGTGTCGTCACCCGGTCGATATCAGGACTTCCCATGGAAACCATCACCCAACAAGACCGCATCACGCTGAAGAATCTCAAGGTGGCCGATTTCGCCAGCGAGGAAACGCTGTGCTTCACCGCCACCATCGTGTTCGATGGCATTCCCATCGCCGAGGCCCGCAACGACGGGCACGGTGGCTCGACATTCGTGCGTGCGCCGCAAGGCCAGGCCGCGCTGCTGGCCCAGGCGGAGGAATTCGCCAGGAGCCTGCCGCCGGCCTCGCTCGACCTCGAACGCGAGGACGAAGAGCCGCTCCTCGTCGACATCACACTCGACTTCCTCGTCGATCAACTGGCCGATGCCATGCACACCGAGCGCAAGCTGCGCACCGCGTTCAACCGCGACGTCGGCAACAAGGTGCTGTTCATCAAGGACGGCAAGCTGCTGTTCCTCAAGGGCATCAAGCTCAAAGCCATCGCAGATCGGCCAGCGTATTTCGCATCGCTGCGCGCCCGCCAGGCCCAGCCCATCGTCATCCTCGCAGAGCTGGCACCGGACGAGGCATTCCCCCTGTGGAAGCAGCATGTGCTGGGCGACAAGCCTCGCTGACCCAGCTTCGCCTCAACCTCCTGACAGCCCCGCACTTGCTGCGGGGCTTTCTTTTTTCCGCCTTCGCCAATCGGGCTGTTGCGGATACCGATTTCCGGCTGACGCGGTTCGCCTTGCGGACGAAGCTGCCCGCATGTGTCGCTGATCCGTCAGCACCATGCCAGCAGCCAGGGTTTCCAGGCTGCCGCGGATTCTCTCCGCGCCACCCACCAGTCCGCCATCGCATCGAGTCTGCGGACGCGCGTCCCCGTGACGCCGATGCTTTTTTCTCAACCGCATGCGGGAGCTGCCATCCCGTGAGGGACAAGGCCCCCGCTTCTCCAAGGAGTCCGTCCATGTCCCAGCAAGCCTCTTTCGGCCAATCCGGTCATTTGGCCTTGATCCATTGCGGCAAGTTCTTGCCGCTCGAAGTCCTGCATAGCGCCGCCGGCCACTACATCGGCACGCGCGATACCGAAGGTCCCGTTTCGCGGGAATCCTGCCAGTACTTCCGCAGCTATGCCGCAGCGCAACGTGCCCTCGAAAGAGGCGGCTGGTCCCAGCTCGCCACACCCTGATCCAACTGGAGGAACCACGTCATGAACCAGCTTTTGCCACAGGAAGTCGTCGATCAGATCATGCGGGAAGAGCAGCACTTCGCCGCCGCGCCCCAAGCCTTCTTCGAGGCCTGGAAGCGCGGCGTCGAGATCGCAGGCCCGCAATGGTTTGGCGACGGCACGCGCGAAGGCCTGAACCAGGCCAAGAGCAAGTGGGATCTGCGTCCCGACATGCTGCGTGCCAACGACGCTCTCGGCGTCCTGAGCAGCGGAGAACGCATGTTCCTGTCCGCCATGTTCAGCTTCTACAACGCGCGCGAGGGCGGTGCCATGCTCAAGCGCTGCCACTTCCACGGGCTGTCGGACTTCGATGGTCTCGATCTGCAACGCCGCAAGGTCATTGCCGACCTGCTGGTGAACTACAGCGGTTGGTGAGCCGGTCTCCGGCATATCACCGCCTGTTCGTTCGCTACCCATGAGGGGCATGCGCCCGCCAAGCCATGTCCCTCCATTTTTCCTCCGTCAGCCAACGCCGATTGGCCTAAAACCATCGATCAGTGCCGCCTGACGCTTTTTCGACTTCAACCCACCGGGGTCCAGTTCCCGGTGGGGGGGATTGGCTCCATTATTCAATCTGGAGAAATCCCATGACCCAGAATCCCAATCTCTTTGTACGCGGCTACTGGAATCTGAAAATCGTCCGCACGTTGTCCATCAGCTACGAGGACGGAAGCCCGCATGTCTGGCGAACCATCCACGCGAGCCAACAGCACCTCTCCGACGAGGAATTGGTTTCTTCCGCCTGCATCGTCACCAGCGACTTCGCGGTGGTCAGGAATGGCACTGAATCTGTCAGCGCCGAACTGATGGCCGAATGCGATGCCACTGAAGGTGTCATCGGCGAAGGCGTAGTGGGTGCCGTGGTCTATGCCATCCATGGCGACGACCTCGACGGCCGCCCGGTCCACGTCGGTGACACCTATTCGGCCGAGGCCGCCCGGGAAGTCGTGCAGCGCTTGAGTTTCGAGACCGGCTACTACAGCCGGTGCTGGGAGATCAGCAGCGCGCACATCAGTCAGGAAACCGGCCAGTACCTCGCCAGCCTGGCAGACCTCGCCACGCCGGAAGCCTTTCTGTTCATCGCCTTCCGGGTTCCGTACAGCCCGGCGATCGGCGTCAAGCTGATCTCCACGCCCTGGACGGACAAGAACCTGGAGTATGCCGAGGGCATCAGTGCGGAGCAGCTTCGGCAGGAGCATCGGAACAAGGGTATGCCGGACGACCTGGCGAACATCCTTGAACTGGCGGGTCAGGCCGATGTGCGCATTCTCATCCTCGACGCCGACGCCCCGGCGCTGCTGGGCCTACCGCTGGCCGAGTTTTAGCAGACGCGCGACGCGCCAGTCTTCCTCTTTTTCGTTCACCCATGCCAGCCCGTCTCCCCGCCAGGAGCCGGGCTGGCCCATATCCACAGGAGCAATCCCATGTTCCCCGACCTCATTCCGCCTGCACCCGACTTCGAGCACCAGCTTGGAGCCTGCGTCAACGCCATGAGCCAGGACGACGCCATCGGCCAGATCCTGGTACTCGAGCGCATGAGCGGCACGCTGCACATGCGCCATATCGATAGCGCCGATCTGGTGGACACCGACATTGACGACTACGAAATGGTCGTGTTTGACGGTGGCAACACAAGCGGCGACACGTGGAAGCACGTGTTCTTCCCTCGTCAGCGCGAACACTACTTCGTGTACGAAGCCTGACCACTTCAGCCCCTTTCGAGGGGCTTTTTCTTGCCCGCAGTGCAGGAAAGCGGGTGTGGTGCGGTGCCGTTTCATGCGGGCGGGTCGCCCATTCCAGGGTCACGCTTATCCCCATGTTCGTCGGCGTTGCCGACACATGCCCAGGCAGCCGAGACCTTCGAGACTGCAAGTGCGGGAAACCGTGCTGGTCGTTTCTTCCTACGGACGTACCCGTCCATCCACGCCACCCACAAGGGACCTCTCCCTTGCGGGCGGGGAATCCCTTGTTTCTTCCTCAAGGAGATTCCCATGGACCGTTCCCTCATCAAAACCCTGATGCCTTCGCTTGTCGCAGGTCATGTGCCCCGCAACGTGCGGTCGTTCAAGTACCGCGTGTTCGACGATCAGCCGCAGTCCTCGACACTGGGCTTCACTATCGATCCTCAGCCCTTCGACGGCAAGGTGGTCGCGGCCAACGATGACGCCATCGTCGTCAAGCTCAAGCCCAGCGAGTTCGCGGTGCTCGATCCCAGCCTGGTCACCGCCGTTCCCAGCGAGGGCACCAAGGTGCATGTCCAACCCTACGCACGGCGCCGTTTCGACGGCCTGCGCGCGGACACGCCGGAAGAGCGCACCGAGTACACGTCGGATGGAAGACCCTACACCATCAAGACGCACATCCTCGGTTCCGCACCGGCCAAGTTGCCCATTCCCGCGCCGCAGTGCATGGAACTGGGCCAGCTCATCCAGCAGTTGGAAGAAATGCCGGCGCCCGACGGGTTCCGGCGCATCACCCACATGCTGGTCGATGCGGGTGCCCGCGACTTCACCTGGGTCGATCCCAAGCCGTCCAAGATCATCGAAACGCCTCCGGCGATCAGCTTCACGGTCTCGACCGCGAAGTTCGATGGCCAGGTGACGATCCTCTACGACCGTGGCGGCGACACCTACGTGGTGGAACTGCACCGCGGCGGTGAGCTGGTCGATCGGCACGACGAGGTGTACTTCGACATGCTCGGTGAAGTGCTGGCTCGGCTCATCGACGACAGGCGCTGGCGCCTGATCGACGTGAGCGTGATCGATGCCAAGGCCGCCCGGCAGCGCCAGGCGGTACTGGCGTGACTCCGGGAGCTGAGTCCTGGCGGCTCTTCGGCTACCGACCAGGGCGACCTGTTCGATCCCACCGAGGAGTCGATCGTCTGCTTCTGCGGCGACTGATGCGTGTACGGAAAGGCCATCGACCTCGCCACGGCTGCAACTGCTGAAGCAGACGCTGCGCGCGGTGGACAAAGGGAAGCGTCCGGCTGCCTATTGATTGCTGCCTCGCGCGCGAGCTCCGGCCATGCTGACCCCATGCCTGCTGACGTTGTCAGCGACATGCCAGGCAACCATCGGTCTTCGAGGTTGCGGCGCAGTTCCCACTGCGTGACCGAGCCAGCTCGCACCGCATCCATCCGCGAGCGGCCACCAGTCCTGGTGGTGGATGCTTTCGCCTTATCAACCCACCGCGGGGTTACGCACCTTTCCCGCATGCGTGGGCTCGGTGTGTCTCCGCTTTTTCCCAATGGAGATTCACCATGAACACCACGTCCAACGAGAAATCGTATTTCGACCTCCACACCTCCGGCATCGGCTACATCCAGCGTGTCCGTGAAGTGCCCGTCAGGGGCGGCCGCCGTGCGCAGCCCTTCCTGGCATGCACCATTGCCGCACTGGTCGGCCCCGCCAGGGACCCCAGCTGCCGCTACTTCGA
>JAIUOM010000161.1 GCA_020161215.1 Pseudomonadota bacterium | reverse complement strand
GGCGCCGATGATCTGCTTGCGGCGGATGCTGCCGACATCGACGCTGCTGTAACGCTGGGTCTCCGCTTCGGGATTGCCGCCGTCGTCGGTTCTGGCGGCTCTCGGTCGGGTCTTGGTGTTCTCGGTCATTGTTCTTCCGATCTCGTGGCGACGAAGCGAAGCTTGCGCGGCAGAGCTAGCATCGCGGGGTTTGAAGAGAAACTGTCAAAATGTCGGCCATCATAGCATCCTGTCCGAAAACATATTGTGTCATCGTTCGCTGAACCTGGGCTTGCGCCTGGCCGCCAGTGCGGCGCGCGGCAGCAGCCGCCTGCGCTGGCTCGACACCGCCCCGGACGGCGTGGATGGCCGGGCCTGGGGGCGCGCGCTGGCCGGCGTGGGCCAGGCCTTGTCTGGCGCCGCCCTGGGCTTGGAGCCGGTGACCGAGATGTCGCCCGACTTCAGCCGCCTGCGCGAACGCGCGCTGCTGCTGGCCGGCCGCGCCGAGCGCTTTGCCGTGCCCTGCGATCCGGCCTTGGTGCGCTGGGTCGACGTCGGCATGACGGCGCTGCGCCTGATCGAATCGCCCCTGGACATCGCCGACACCGTGCGCACCCGGTTGTTGGGCATGGGCGCCGAACCCGCGGCCGGCGAGACCGAGCCGCCGGGCACGCCCACCGAGCCCGCCGCCGGTCCGGCCCGGGCCTGGGTGTTCACCTCCGCCACCCTGGGCGACGATGCCCGGCTGTCCTGGTTCACCGAGCCCTGCGGCCTGCAGCAGGCGCGGGTGCTGCGCATCGGCAGCCCGTTCGACTACGCGCGCCAGGCCGCGCTGTGGGTGCCCGGCCATGTGGTGCGGCCCAACGACCCCGCGCACAGTGCCCAGGTCGCCCACTTGGCCGGTGATGCGGCCGAGCGCCTGGGCGGGCGCACCATGGTGCTGACCACCACCTTGCGCGCGCTGCGTGCCATCGGCGAAGCCCTGGCCGAGCGCTTTGGCGCCGGCTCGGGCATCGAGGTGTTGGTGCAGGGCGCCTTGCCCAAGCGCGTGCTGATGGAGCGCTTTCGCCAGGGCGGCGCAGGCGGGCTGCCCGGCTGCGTGCTGGTGGCCTCGGCCTCGTTCTGGGAAGGTGTCGACATGCCGGGCGAGGCGCTGCAGCTGGTGGTGATCGACAAGCTGCCATTCCCCCCGCCGGGCGACCCGCTGGTCGAGGCGCGCTGCCGCAAGCTGGAGTCGGAGGGGCGCAGCCCGTTCTCGGCCTACTCGGTGCCGGAGGCCGCCGTGTCGCTCAAGCAGGGCGCCGGGCGCCTGATCCGGCGCGAAACCGACAACGGCCTGCTGGTCATCTGCGACACCCGGCTGACCCAGATGGGCTACGGCCGCCGCCTGCTGGCCGCCTTGCCGCCGATGCGCCGGCTGAGCACGGCCGCCGATTTCGATGCCGCCCTGCAGGCTCTGGCCGACACGCCCACGGAAGCCGACGAAGTCCTGGAGTGAAAATCGGCTTTTAGGCTTGATGCATTAGCCTGAAACCGCCTCTGGCGGCTTCCTGGTGTTCAAAAGGCCGCGGAGCAGGCCAAGCCAGCGGCAGCCGTGGGCGGGGTCTCCCCGGCCAGTGGCTGTGCCCCCGGACGGGGGGCGGCGCAACATGCCGAAGGCAGTGGAGCCTGGGGGCGAGCGTCATGCCCAGGGGCCGCTGCGCACGGCCGCCCGAAGCGGCCGGCCCGCCCCCAAGTGGGGGGAGGCGCCGTCAGGCGCTTCGGGGGGCGTTTTTCACCAAAGCTGCCACCACGGCTTGTCCGGGCCGCGGAAGCCGCGCGCCACGTACAGGCTGTTGGGGTAGTTTTGGTCCAGCACCCGCTTGGCGTCGTCGCGCAGCTGGGGCATGGACAGCTTGTCGTAGGACAGCACCAGGATGTACAGCGCTTCTTCCAGCGCCGGGGCGTCGCGGTAGTCGGCCAGGGCCTGCTGCGCGCGGTTGACGGCCGCCACGTAGGCGCCGCGCCGGTAGTAGTAGCGCGCCACGTGCACCTCGTACTGCGCCAGGGCGTTCACGGTGTAGCGCATGCGCGCGCGGGCATCGGGCGTGTAGCGCGAATCCGGAAAGCGCGTGACCAGCTCGTTGAACGACTCGAAAGCCTCCTTGGCCGCGCGCTGGTCGCGCTCGGACAGATCCTGGCGCGACAGGAAGGCGAACAGACCCAGCTCGTCGTTGAAGTTGATCACGCCCTTCATGTACAGCGCGTAATCGATCGCCGGGCTGGCCGGGTGCAGCCGCATGAAGCGGTCCAGCGTGGCGATGGACTCGGCACGCTCACCGTTGCGGAACTGGGAATAGGCCTTGTCCAGCTGCGCCTGTTGCGCCAGCGGCGTGCCGGCGGCGCGGCCTTCCAGGGTCTCCAGCAGGGGGATGGCCTTTTCGTAGGCGCCGGTGCCCATCTCGTCCTTGGCCTCGGCGAAGATGCGGTTCGGGCTCCAGCCCGCCGTCTTGTCCACCGGTTTGGTGGACGAGCAGGCCGACAGCAGCACGGCCAGCGCCAGCGCGCCGGCCGTCGCGGCCGATAATCGGGCACGTTGCATCAGGGGCAATCCTCTTGAATCAAGCTCAATCCATTATATCGGTGGCCCCTCCAGGCGCCCTCTGGGCGGGGCCTGAAACGGACGGCCCCGACGACGAGGCCACCGACCCGGGGGCCGAGGCCGAGGCGCGTGCGCTGACGGTGCCGGCGGCGCTGCACGGCGAGCGCCTGGACCGCGCCCTGGCGGTGCTGGTGCCCGAGTTCTCGCGCAACTACCTGCGCCAGTTGGTCGAGCTGGGCGCGGCGCGCCTGAACGGGGCGGTGGCCACCAAGCCGGCCCAGAAGGTGCGTGCCGGCGACGCGCTGCGGATCGAGCTGCGGCCCACGCCCATGAGCCAGGCCTTCGTGCCCCAGGCCATCCCGCTCGACGTGGTGTACGAGGACGCGCATCTGATGGTCGTCGACAAGCCCGCTGGCCTGGTGGTGCACCCGGCGCCGGGCAATTGGAGCGGCACCTTGCTGAACGCCCTGCTGGCGCGCGACGCCCAGGCCGCCCAGCTGCCGCGCGCCGGCATCGTGCACCGGCTCGACAAGGACACCAGCGGCCTGATGGTGGTGGCGCGCACGCGCCAGGCCATGGACGCGCTGGTGGCCCGCATCGCCGCGCGCCAGGTGCGGCGCGAGTACCTGGCCCTGGCGCACCGCCCCTGGACCGCGGGGCCGGCCGTGCACGAGGTGGATGCGCCGATCGGGCGCGACGTGCGCAACCGGCTGCGCATGGCGGTCGTGGATTTGAACCATTCCGGCGGGAAGCCGGCGCAAACCAAGCTGCAGCTGCTACAAAATGCGGAGTCCGGCTGCCTGGTGCGCTGCCTGCTCGGGACCGGCCGCACGCACCAGATCCGGGTGCACATGGCGCACCTGGGCCACCCGCTGGTGGCCGACACGCTGTACGGCGGCGCGCCGGCCGCCGGGCTGACGCGCCAGGGCTTGCACGCGCGGCGGCTGGCTTTCGCGCACCCGGCGGACGAGCGCCCGATGGCTTTCCAGGCGCCTTTGCCCCACGATCTGGGGGCCGCCCTGGCGGCGTGGGGGCTTACAATGGCGGCCGATGACCTGACCTACGCGCCGGGCCCTTCGGCGCCCGCCTGATGCGCCGGGTCGCGAGCCGGCGGGCAGACCGCACCACTTACCGCCACCTTGGCGGCCTTCCATTGTCTTGCCGGGCCCCAAGCCCCAAGCCCCGCGCGCCGCAGGCCGGCGCACTTTCCCTGACACAGAGCACGCCACCGTGAATTCAGCGGACGCCAAGCGCATCCTCGAGACCGCGCTCATTTGCGCGCAGCAGCCCATGACCGTGCGCGAGCTGCGCGTGCTGTTCGACGACCAACTGACCGCCGACTCCCTCAAGAGCCTGCTGCAGGAGCTGCAGGACGACTGGACGCCGCGCGGCGTCGAGCTGGCCCAGGTGGCCAGCGGCTGGCGCTTTCAGAGCCGGCCCGAGATGCGCGAGTACCTGGACCGACTGCACCCCGAAAAACCGCCCAAGTACACCCGCGCCACGTTGGAAACCCTGGCCATCATCGCCTACCGCCAGCCGGTCACGCGCGGCGACATCGAGGACATCCGCGGCGTCACCGTCAATTCGCAGCTCATCAAGCAGCTGGAGGACCGCGGCTGGGTCGAGGTCATCGGCCACCGTGAAACCGTCGGCCGGCCCGGCCTGTACGCCACCACGCGCCAGTTCCTGGACGATCTGGGCCTGGCCTCGCTGGACCAGCTGCCGATGCTCGAATCCCCCTCGGAGCAGGCCGCCAGCATGTTCGACGCCCTGGGCCAGGCGGAGGCGGCCGCCGAGCCGCCGGCCGTGCCCGAGGACGTGCCGCCGCCGTCGGAAGCCGAGGCGCCCGCCGAGGCCGAACCACTGCAATCCGAGGTTGAAGCGCCCACCGAGCTCGCCTCGGTCGCCGATCCCGCATCTCCCGCCGATCTCGCGCCCCCCGCCGAGGTCGAACCACCGGCCGAGGCCGGCCCTCTCACCGCCACCGAGCCCCCCCGCCCGACCGTGCTTGCCGAAGTGGCCGACGCGCCGGCGGAGCCCGGGCCGGCTCCGGAGTCCGAGCCGGCACCCACCGAGTCACCCGCTGTCCCCGAGGCGCCGCCCGACGCGGCCAGCCCGGAGGCGCCCACCGAACCCACAGACGGCCCGCCGGCCGAACCGAAGCTGCCATGAACGCCGATCTGCCCGACACGCCCTCCGCCCCCGACGCGCCGACTGCCCCGGACACCCCCGCACCGGCCGACGCACCGGCGCCGCGCACCCGCGCGCGCAGGAAGGCGGCGTCCGATCCGCTCGAGGCGGGTGCGACGGAGGGGCCGGTGACCCCGGCCGAGCCGGCCGCCGAATCCGCCGCGCCGCGCCCGCGTGCCAAGAAAAAAACGGATGCAGCCGGCGCCCAGAAAGCCGAGGCAGCTATCGAATCAGAAGCAAATGAAGGCCCAGAGCCGGGTGCCGATTTGAATTTGCCCGAGTCGGTGGACGCCATCGACCCCGCCATCACTGCCGAAGGCGAGGTCGAAGTCGAAGCCGAGGGAGACCCCGACGACGCCCCGGTCGGCATCGACGACCTGCTCTCCGGTCGCTTCGACCGCGAGGCCGCGCTGCCTTCCGGGCCGGCCAAGCGCGTGCTGCTGCCTCAACTGGAACAACCCAAGCTGCACAAGGTGCTGGCCCAGGCCGGCCTGGGTTCGCGCCTGGAGATGGAGCAGCTGATCCTGGAAGGCCGCATTTCGGTCAACAACCATCCCGCCCACATCGGCCAGCGCATCCAGTACGGCGACCTGATCCGCATCAACGGCCGGCCGGTCAAGCTGCGCATTGCCCCGCCGCCGGCGCGCGTACTGGCCTACCACAAGCCGGTGGGTGAGGTGGTCACGCACGACGACCCACAAAACCGACCGACCGTGTTCCGCAGGCTGCCGCGCCTGGCGCCGGGCGAAGGCAAATGGCAATCGGTGGGCCGGCTCGATCTGAACACCGAGGGCCTGCTGCTGTTCACCAACTCGGGCGAGCTGGCCAACCGCCTGATGCACCCGCGCTTCGGCCTGGAGCGCGAGTACGCCGTGCGCGTGCTGGGCGCCCTGAGCGACGAGGAAAAGCGGCGCCTGCTGGACGGCGTGCCGCTCGACGACGGCGTGGCGCAGTTCAGCTCAATCCATGAGGAAGGGCTGGGCGAGGGCGCCAACCAGTGGTACCGCGTGACCATCTCCGAAGGCCGCAACCGCGAGGTGCGGCGCATGGTCGAGTCGGTCGGCCACGCCGTCAGCCGCCTGATCCGCATCCGCTACGGCGCCATGCTGCTGCCGCGCGGGCTGCGCCGCGGCATGTGGATGGAGCTGGGCGAGCGCGACATCCGGGCGCTGGGCGAGGCCTCGGGCACGCCCGAGCACGTCATTCGCGGCGGCCGTGAGCCCGGTCCGGAAATCGACAAGCCCCGCCGTGGCCGCGCCGACCGCGGGCGCGGCAGCGGCCCGCGCCCGAGCATGGTGGGCGGCGCGCCGCGCGGCGAGGCCCCGCGCCCGCCCATGGGCGCGCCGCGCCGGCGCGGCGGCGCCACCGGTGGTGGCGAGGCCGGCTACGGGGGCGGCAGACCGCAGCCCGACCCCTTGAAGACCTCGCAGGGCTACATCGGCAGCGACGGCTTTTCCCGCCAGCGTCAGAACACCGGCGGCCCGGGCAACTTCAACCGGCGTGGCCCCGGTGGCGGCGGTGGCCCGCGTGGCGGCAGCGGCGGTGGCCCGCGTGGGAGCGGCGGCGGCGGTCCGCGCGGCGGTGGCGGTAGTGCCCCGCGTGGTGGCCGCGGGCGCTGAGTCCGCCGTGCCTGACGATTGCTCTTTTTTCAAGAGCAATAGCCTGTGGATTGGCGCCGACAGAGGCCAGCTTTGATGGCCTAAGCGCCGATCTGGCCTGGGCCAGCAACGGGCCGGGTCGGCGGGTTAAAATCAATGGCTTTGCCGACTTGCGGCAGGTTTTCACTTTTTTGCTGATTCACAGAAAGAAACACATGGCTCTCGAACGCACCCTCTCCATCATCAAGCCCGACGCCGTCGCCAAGAACGTCATCGGCCAGATCTACGCCCGTTTCGAGGCCGCCGGCCTGAAGATCGCGGCGTCGCGCATGCAGCACCTGTCGCGCCGCGAGGCCGAGGCGTTCTACGCCGTGCACAAGGAGCGCCCCTTCTTCAAGGACCTGGTCGATTTCATGATCTCCGGCCCGGTCATGATCCAGGTGCTGGAAGGTGAGAACGCCATCGCCAAGAACCGCGAGCTGATGGGCGCCACCGACCCCAAGAAGGCCGACAAGGGCACCATCCGCGCCGACTTCGCCGATTCCATCGACGCCAACGCCGTGCACGGCTCCGACGCACCCGAGACGGCCGCCGTCGAAGTGGCCTTCTTCTTCCCCGGCCTGGCCATTTACAGCCGCTGAAGCCCGCGCGGCCCGGCCCCTTGTCTTCTGCATGACCCAGGTCAACCTGCTCGACTTCGATCTCGACGGGCTCGCCGCGTTTTGCGAGGGGCTGGGCGAAAAACGCTTTCGCGCCACGCAACTGTTCCGCTGGATCCACCAGCGCGGCGTGGCCGATTTCGGCCAGATGAGCGATCTGGCCAAATCCCTGCGCGAGAAGCTGGTCACCCGCGCCCACGTGGTGGCGCCGCCGGTGCTCAGCCAGCACGAATCCCGGGACGGCACGATCAAGTGGCTGTTCGACGTCGGCGGCGGCAATGCCGTCGAGGCGGTGTTCATTCCCGAATACGCCGACGCCGAGGGCGCGGCGCTGGAGCGCGGCACGCTGTGCGTGTCCTCGCAGGCCGGTTGCGCCGTGGGTTGCCGCTTCTGCTCCACCGGCCACCAGGGCTTCAGCCGCAATCTGAGCACGGCCGAAATCGTCGCCCAACTGTGGTTTGCCGAGCATTTCCTGCGCCGCCACCTGGGCGTCGAGCAGCGCGTCATCTCCAACGTGGTGATGATGGGCATGGGCGAGCCGCTGCAGAACTACGATCGCCTGATCCCGGCCCTGCGCGTGATGCTTCATGATCACGGCTACGGCCTGTCGCGCCGGCGCGTGACGGTGTCGACCTCGGGCGTGGTGCCCATGATCGAACGGCTGGCCGGCGATTGCCCAGTGGCGCTGGCGGTGTCGCTGCATGCGCCCACCGACGCGCTGCGCGAGCACCTGGTGCCGCTGAACCGCAAGTACCCGCTGGACGAGCTACTGCGCACCTGCACCGCCTACCTGGCCAGCGCGCCGCGCGACTTCATCACCTTCGAATACTGCATGCTCGACGGCGTCAACGATGCGCCCGAGCACGCCCAGGCCTTGATCGAGCTGATGCGCGCGCACGCCGCCGAGGGTCTGCGCGCCAAATTCAACCTGATTCCCTTCAACCCGTTCCCGCAGTCGGGCCTGACGCGCTCGCCCATGGCGCGCGTGCAGGCGTTCGGGAAACTGCTGAACCAGGCCGGGATCGTCACCACGGTGCGCAAGACGCGCGGCGACGACATCGACGCGGCCTGCGGCCAGTTGGCCGGCGACGTGCGCGACCGCACCCGCGTGGCCGAGCGCATCGCGCGCCAGCGCACGGTGGTGCTGCACCCGGTCGGCGGTCGCACGGCGACGCAAGAAAAGGCGGATTCATGAGCACGATGGCGAATCGATTCACCCTGAACCGGCCCCCCTGGGCCCTGGGCCTGGCGCTGGCCGCCACCTGGCTGCTGGCGGGCGGCCTGGCCGGCTGCGCCGCGCCCACGACAGTGCCCAGCGCCGACGCGCGGCCCGACCTGCAGTCCCCGTCCGAGGACAGCGACACCCGCCGGCGCGCCCGCACGCGTCTGGCCCTGGCCACCAGCTACCTGGAAAACGGCCAGACCGCCGTGGCGCTGGACGAGCAGAAGAAGGTGCTGCAGATCGACCCCAGCTTTTCCGACGCCTACACCCTGGGCGGCCTGATCTACATGAGCATCCAGGAGCCGCGCCTGGCCGAGGCCAATTTCCAGCGCGCCATCGAGCTGAACCCGCGCGACGCCAACGCCATGCACAACCTGGGGTGGCTGCAGTGCCAGCAGGCGCGTTACCCCGAGGCCACGGCCAACTTCGAGCGCGCCATGGTCGTGCCCGGCTACGGCGAGCAGGCCAAGACCCTGATGGCGCGGGGCATCTGCGAGGCGCGCGCCGGCGATTCGGCCAGGGCCGAGGCGTCGCTGATGCGTTCCTACGAGCTGGACGCCGGCAACCCCGTCACCGGCTACAACCTGGCGCAACTGCTGTACCAGCGCGGCGACTACAGCCGGGCGCAGTTCTACATCCGGCGCCTGAACAACAGCGAGCTGGCCAACGCCGAGTCGCTGTGGCTGGGCATCAAGGTCGA
>JAIUOM010000001.1 GCA_020161215.1 Pseudomonadota bacterium | reverse complement strand
CCATGACCATCCACAACATCCAGCCCGGCCCGCAGGTGATGACCAGCAACCCCGACCTGTTCTGGGGCCTGATCGCCTCGATGTGGATCGGCAACGCCATGCTGGTGCTGCTGAACCTGCCGCTGATCGGCATCTGGATCAAGCTGCTGACGGTGCCTTACCGCTGGCTGTTCCCGGCCATCGTGCTGTTCTGTGCTATCGGTGTGTACTCCACCAACAACAACACCTTCGACGTGTGGATGGTGGGTTGGTTTGGTATCGTCGGCTATATCTTTCTCAAGCTTGGCATGGAGCCGGCGCCACTGCTGCTCGGTCTGGTGCTGGGGCAGATGATGGAAGAAAACTTGCGTCGGGCGCTGTTGCTCTCGCGTGGCGACTGGAGCGTGCTGGTCACGCGGCCACTGTCGGCGACCCTGCTGGCCTTGGCGGCGCTGCTGCTGGTGATCGTGCTGTTGCCGGCCGTGAAGAAAGGGCGAGAGGAAGCCTTCGTCGAGGAGTGACCAGCAGGTCGTCACCAAGACGATGAAAAACGGCGCCGCGCGGCGCCGTTTTTCATGGGCTGACGCACAATGCGTGGGCCTGCAGTTCGCCACACCGACATGCCTATTCCCGCCGAGTTCACCCCTGAGCATTTCCTGCCCGCCATGCGCGAGGCGCTGCACAGCGAAGTCCATGCACGGCCGCCCGAGGCCTTGCTGGCGCCGGTGGCGGTGACGCATCGCGTGATGCTGGTCGGCGCCGACGAACGGGCGGCCAGCCGGGAGCATCTCAACCAACTGCTGGCCGGGCGCGGCCTGGCGCCGGTGGCGGCCGACGCCGCCTACGCGCGCGCCGACCTGGGCGATTTCAGCCTGCGCTGGGAACTGCACACCGAGTTCGTGACCTGGACTTTCCTGCGCCCACTGGAAGACCAGGACGTGCGGGCGCTGGAGCATGGTGAACCGCCCACGGCCGCCGAGCTGGCCCCGGCCAGTTGGCGCCACGATCTGCCGGGGCGCCCCTTGACCGGGGTGCAGCTGTGGGCGGTCTCCAAACAAGGCCTGGACACGGTCGGCGTGGTGCGGCGCCTGCTCAGCGACGCCTCGGTGACCGGCTCCACCGTCATCAGCCACAGCTCGGATCTGCACACCGACATGCAGTTGGGCGCCGACGACTGCCTGCGCATGTTCATCTTCACCGGGCCGATCGCGCCGGGCCAGGTGTCGCCGCGACGCCTGGGCCGACTGGTGCAACGCCTGTTGGAGATCGAGACCTACCGCATGGCGGCCCTGCTGGGCCTGCCCGTGGCCCGTGAGGCCGCGCGCTGGCTGGCCGGCGGCGAGATCGAGCTGGCCCGCATCGCCGACGCCGTGCGCAGCGCCGCGCGAGAGGAAGAGCCGGCGCTGCTGGACCGCCTGACGCGCCTGGCCGCTGAACTGGAGAGCCTGTACGCGACCACCCACGCGCGCTTCTCGGCCAGCGCCGCCTACGATGAGTTGGTGCAACGGCGCCTGAAGGACATCGCCGAGGCGCGCATCGAAGGCATGCAGTCGCTGCACGACTTCATGGAGCGGCGCCTGGCGCCGGCCATGGCCACTTGCCGTTCGTCGGATCGACGCCAGGCCGCGTTGTCGGCGCGCATTGCGCGCATGAGCAACCTGTTGCGCACGCGCGTCGAAGTCGAGCAGCAGGAAAGCACGCGCGAGATGCTGGCCGCCATGAACCGGCGCCAGAGCCTGCAGCTGCGCCTACAGTCCACGGTGGAAGGTCTGTCGGTGGCCGCCATCACCTACTACGTGGTGGGGCTGATTGGTTACCTGGCCAAGGGCGCGCAGAAGTTCGGTTGGTGGCCGTTCAGCCCTGAGGTCACCGTTGCCATGGCGGTGCCCTTGGTCGCCCTGGCCGTGTGGTGGTCGACACGGCAGTTGCACCATCGAATCATCGGAGGAGAACACAATTGATGAAGAGACGTCTGTTCCTGTTGACCACCGCGTTGCCTGCCTTGGCCGCGGCACAAACCTATCCCGTGCGGCCGATCCGACTGATCGTGCCGTTCCCGGCCGGCGGCGCCACCGACCTGTTCGCGCGCACGCTGTCGCAGAAACTCGGCGAGCGGCTGGGCGTGGCGCTGGTGGTGGACAACAAGCCGGGCGCTGGCGGCAGTATCGGCTCCGACCTGGCCGCCAAGGCGCCGGCCGATGGGTACACGCTGCTGCTGGCCACCACCAGCACGCACTCCATCGGGCCCTTGATCAACCCCAAGCTGCCCTACGATCCGGTGCGCGACTTCGTACCCATCGCCCACGTAGGCAATGCCCCGAGCATCATGCTGGTGCCGCCCACCGCAGCACCCCGGACGGTAAAGGAGTGGATCGACTTCGCCAAACGACGCCCGGGCCAGCTCAACTACGCGTCCAGCGGCAACGGCACCATCGTGCAGTTGACGGCCGAGCTGTTCAAGGCACAGGCCGGCCTATTCGTCACGCACATCCCTTACAAAGGCACGGCGCTGGCCATGCCCGACCTGATGAGCGGCAAGATCGACCTGCTGTTCGACTCGCTGCCCACCGGGCTGCCCTACGTGCGGGACGGGCGCCTGCGTGCCTTGGGCGTGACCTCGGCCCAACGCAGCGCCCTGGCGCCGGAGCTGCCGGCCATCGCCGAGACGCTGCCGGGTTTCGAGTCCAACACCTGGTTTGGTCTGTTTGGCCCCAAGGGGCTGCCGCCCGACATGATTGGCCGCGTCAACAGCGCGGCGGGCGAGGCCTTGCGCGATCCTGAGCTGCGCGCGAAGTTGGCCCACCTGGGCATTGAGCCGGTTGAAAGCAGCCCCTCGCAGTTGGCCGCCGTCGTCGCGCGCGACACCGCCAAATGGAAGAAGATCATCACCGAACGACAGATCAAACCGGAGTGAACCTCGTCATGGATTTCAACCACGCCAACCCCTATCCGTCCGTGCGCATCCCGGTGTTCGCGCGCAACGTGGTGTCGACTTCGCATCCGTTGGCCGCCCAGGCCGGTTTGCGCATCCTGCAGCAGGGCGGCAACGCCGTCGATGCCGCCGTGGCCTGCGCGGCCGTGATGGCGCTGGTCGAGCCGGTCAGCAACGGTCTGGGTAGCGATGCCTTCTGCATTCTGTGGGACGGCCAGCAATTGCATGGCCTCAACGCCTCGGGCTGCGCACCCGCCGGCTGGACGCCGGAGTACTTCGCCCGCAAGTACGGTGACGCCGTTGCGCCGCCCATGCGCGGTATCGATTCCGTCACCGTGCCCGGCATGGTCGGTGGCTGGGCGGCGCTGTCCGAGCGTTTTGGCAAGCTGCCCTTCGCCGATCTGATGGCGCCGGCCATCGAAGTGGCCGAACGCGGTTACCTGATGCCCCCCGTGGTGCAGCAAAAATGGGCCGCCGCCACCCCGCTGCTGAAGGATCGACCAGGTTTTGCCCAGACTTTCCTGCCCTGGGGGCGGACGCCACGCGTGGGCGAACTGTTCCGCTTTCCGGCCGCCGCGCGGGCGCTGCGTGCCATCGCCGCGAGTCGGGGCGAGGCCTTCTACCGCGGTGAGATCGCGGCCGCCATCCAGCGCTTCGCGCACGAGCAGGGGGGCGCGCTGACCGCCGCCGACATGGCGGCCTGGCGGCCCGAATGGGTCACGCCGATCCAACAGCACTACCGGGGCTACACCGTGCACGAGATCCCGCCCAACGGCCAGGGTATCGCGGCGCTGATCGCTCTGGGCATTCTGGAGCGGTTCGACCTGGCCGATCTGCCGGTCGATTCGACCGCCTCGCAGCACCTGCAGATCGAGGCCATGAAATTGGCCTTTGCCGACACCTACCGCTATGTGGCCGAGCGTGGTGCCATGGAGGTGAGCACCGACCAGATGCTTGAGGATGCCTACCTGGCCGACCGCGCCAAGCTCATCGACATGCGGCGTGCCCAGGTGTTCGGGCCTGGCAACCCGGTCAAAGGCGGCACCATCTACCTGACGGCGGCGGATGAGAACGGCATGATGGTCAGCCTGATCCAGAGCAACTTCATGGGCTTTGGGTCTGGCTGCGTGGAGCCTGAGTTCGGCATCAGCCTGCAGAACCGCGGCCACGGCTTCAGCCTGAAGGCCGGCAGCCCGAACCTGGTGGCGCCGGGCAAGCGCCCCTTCCACACCATCATCCCGGCCCTTCTGACCAAGGACGGGCAACCGGTGATGAGCTTCGGCGTGATGGGCGGGAACATGCAGCCGCAAGGCCATATGCAGACCCTGGCGCGCATGCTGGACTACCGCCAGAGCCCCCAGACCGCCTGCGATGCGCCGCGCTGGCGCTACAACGCCGGGCTGGAAATCAACGTCGAGGCCAGCATGCGCGCCGACACGGTGCAAGGCTTGCAGGCGCTGGGCCACGAAGTGGCGGTCATCAACGACAGCTACCAAGACTTTGGCGCCGGCCAGTTCATCTGGCGCATGGGCGATCCGGCCGTTGAGGGCTACCTGGCCGCCAGCGACCCGCGCCGCGATGGGCTGGCGGCCGGCTGGTGATGGCCGGGCGGGGCGCCGCCCCGGCCGTTGGCGCTGATACAGCGCCCGCTTGTTCCACGCGGACCATCGACGGGGCGGCAAATCCGGCCACCTCCGGGTGGATGCTGGCGGCGGCCGGAGCAATCTTCTTCAGCGCCAAGGCCATCATCGTCAAGCTGGCCTACCGCCACGAGGTGGACGCGATCACGCTGCTGATGTACCGGATGCTGTTCGCGCTGCCCTTGTTCATGCTCATGGCCTGGTGGGCCGGGCGTGGCAAGCCGGCGCTGACGTCGCGCGACTGGGCGGGTGTGGTTGGCTTGGGCTTTCTGGGCTATTACTTGTCCAGCACGCTGGACTTCATGGGTCTGCAGTACATCTCGGCCAGCCTGGAGCGGCTGATTCTGTACTTGGGCCCTACGCTGGTGTTGCTGCTGGGCTGGCTGCTGCGCGGCCGCCCGATCACCCGAGGCCACCTCGTGGCCTCGGCGGTCAGCTACGCCGGGGCGTTGATCGTGTTCGGGCTGGAGTTGCGCGTGGCCCCGACCTTGGATACGGCCTGGGGCTCGCTGCTGGTGTTTTTCTCGACCGCCACCTATGCGCTGTACCTGTTCTACAGCGGCGAATTCGTTCAGCGGCTGGGGGCATTGCGGCTGGTGGGGTGGGCCACATCCTTCGCGGCGCTGTGCTGCATCGTGCAGTTTCTGCTGAGCCGGCCCCTGTCGGCGGCGCAGGTGGCGCCCGAGGTCATCGGCCTGTCCGTGCTGAACGCGACGCTGTGCACGGCTCTGCCGGTGCTGATGGTGATGATGGCCATCGAGCGCATTGGTCCGAGCCTTGCGTCGCAGGTCGGCATGGTCGGGCCGCTGTCGACCATCGCCATGGGCATTGTCGTCCTCGACGAGCCGTTCAGCCCCTGGCTGGCGGCGGGCACCGTGCTGGTGATGGCGGGGATATTCATGTTCACCCGGGCCGGTCGCGCGGGGCGGTGACACAATGGTTGCGCCGCCACATGGCGCGTTTGCATTCGCCGAGGAAGGGCGCCACGCGCCCTGACAGCCCTCGGCCTGATCATCGAAAGGACTGACCATGGATCTGGGTATCGCGGGTAAATGGGCGCTGGTGTGCGGGGCCAGCAAGGGCTTGGGACTGGGGTGCGCGCAGGCCCTCGCGCACGAGGGCGTGAACGTCGTGATGGTGGCGCGTGGGCTGGCTACCTTGGAGAAATCTGCTTCTGATTTGAGAGCAAGCCTGGATGATTCGGCGCCGACTGAGGTGGTTTTTGTGGCTGCGGACATCACCACCGAGGAGGGGCGAGCGGCGGTGTCTGCCGTGCGCACGGGCTTTGATATCGTGGTCACCAATGCGGGTGGCCCGCCGCCCGGCGGGTTCCGCGACTGGGACCGCGAGGCCTGGATCAAGGCCGTGGACGCCAACATGCTCACGCCCATCGAACTGATCAAGGCCAACATCGACACGATGATCGGGCGCGGCTTTGGCCGCATCGTCAACATCACCTCCAGCGCGGTCAAGGCGCCCATCGACATCCTGGGCCTGTCCAACGGAGCGCGTTCGGGTCTGACCGGCTTTGTGGCCGGACTGGCGCGCAACCCCGAGGTGGCCGCCGCCGGCGTGACCCTGAACAATCTGCTGCCCGGCAAGTTCGACACCGATCGACTGGCTGGAACGATGGAAAGCGCGGCCAAGAAAACCGGCAAGACGGCGGCCGAAATCCGCGCGCTGCAACTGGCGCAGATTCCGGCCCGGCGCTTCGGCACCGCCGCCGAATTTGGTGCCATCTGCGCCTTTCTGTGCGGCCAACAGGCGGCCTACATTACCGGGCAGAACCTGCTGCTGGACGGCGGCGGCTATCCGGGCACTTTCTAGGGCCGCGGTCTCGGCGGGGAGGGGTGCTCAGCTGCGTACCGACGAGACCCAGATGCCGGCCACGATCAGCACGAACGCCACGCCGTGGTACAGGTGTGGCGCCTCACCCAGAAACAGCGCCGACAGCACGGCCGCGAACAGCGGCGTCAGGTTGCCGAAAAAGCCGGCCACGGTGGGGCCGGCTTGCTGCACCCCCAGGCCCCAGCAGCGGTAGGCGATGACCGCCGGGCCGATCGCGATGAACAGCAGGGCCGCCAGCAGCGCCCAACTCCACTCGATGTGCGTATCGGTCAAGGCCCATTCGGCGCCAGTCATTACCCCCGACCACCCCAGGCCGAACACCACCTGCGCCAGCAGGAAAGCGGCCCAATCGGCGCGGATGGCAGGCGGCTCGTCGCGTCGCACCAACAGCCAGGAGTACCAGGCCCACGACAGCGTGGCCAGCAGCATGTAGAGGTCGCCCGGCACCAGCCTGAACTGGGCCAATTGGTCCAAGTCGCCGCGTGCCAGCACCACCCCGACGCCGGCGATGGACAGCACGGCGCCCACCAGTTGACGCCGCGTGGCCGGTACCTGGAAGAACAGCGAGCCCAGCGCCAACATCCACAAGGGCATGCTGGAGCCCACCAGCGTCACGTTCAGCGGCGTGGAGGTGTGCAGCGCCAGGTACTGCAGGGCGTTGTACAGGCCCACACCGAGCAGGCCGAGCACGGCAAAGCGCCGCCAGGCCTGGGCCAGGCCGCTGCCTGGGCGCAGCACCCAGCCCGCCAGGGGCAGCAGGAACACCAGGGCCAGCAGCCAGCGCACGAAATTCAGCGTGATCGGCGGCATCCACGGTGCCACCACCCGGCCCAGCACCGCGTTCCCCGCCCACAGCAGCGGTGCAAGGGTCAACCAGAAGGCGGTCTGGACGGTGATTGGAGCGGGAGTGGACATGCCAGGAATGTAGCGCAGCCAACGTGTCGGAGCACCATAGGAGGCTGTAGGGCGCGCCGAAATTACTCAATCAGCTATTGAAACAATAATTGGGTGTGAACGTCAGGACCAACGTTTGGCTACTTTCACCAGCGGTCGCGGCCAAAACAAAGGCCGCACTGCGGATGCAGTGCGGCCTTCCTGGTGTGGTGCCCGGGGCCGGAATCGAACCGGCACGGTGTTGCCACCGGCAGATTTTGAGTCTGCTGCGTCTACCGATTTCGCCACCCGGGCAGCGCGATAGCAAGCTTCAAATTATGGCACAGTGCGGACCATGAACTATCCAACGATCGAGGATGCGGTGGGCCGGACGCCGCTGGTGCGTTTGCAGCGTGTGGGCGCGCAGGAGTGCGGGGCGCGAGGCAACGTGGTGCTGGCCAAGCTGGAAGGCAATAACCCGGCGGGCTCGGTCAAGGATCGACCCGCCCTGTCGATGATCCGACGCGCCGAGGAGCGCGGCGAGATCAAACCGGGCGATACCCTGATCGAGGCCACCAGCGGCAACACCGGCATTGCGCTGGCCATGGCGGCCGCGATCAGGGGCTACCGGATGGTGCTGATCATGCCGGAGGATCTGTCCATCGAGCGCGCCCAGACCATGAAGGCTTTTGGCGCGGAACTGGTGCTCACCCCCCGCTCGGGCGGCATGGAATACGCCCGTGATCTGGCCGACAAGATGGTCAAGCAGGGAAAAGGCCGCATGCTGGATCAGTTCGCCAACCCGGACAACCCGCGCATCCATTACGAAACCACGGGCCCGGAGCTGTGGGAGCAAACCGGTGGCCGCGTCACGCATTTTGTGTCGGCCATGGGCACCACGGGCACCATCACCGGGGTCTCGCGTTTTCTGAAGGAAAAGAACCCCGATGTCAGGATCGTCGGAGCGCAGCCCGCCGAGGGCTCTCGCATTCCTGGTATCCGCAAATGGCCGCAGGAGTACTTGCCGAAGATTTACGACCCGCAGGCGGTGGATGAACTTGCCCTGGTCGATCAACTGGACGCCGAGGACATGGCCCGACAGCTCGCGCGCGAGGAGGGCATCTTCGGCGGTGTGTCCTCGGGCGGCGCGGGTTGGGTGGCGCAGCAGATCGCTGCCTCCGCCCACAATGCCACCATCGTGTTCGTGGTGTGTGACCGGGGCGACCGCTACCTGTCCACGGGTGTGTTCCCTGCCTGATGCACAGGTTCTTCGAAAATCGAGCCACGGAGCGCCCATGAACGACTGGAATTTTTGCCCACGCTGCGCCACGCCCCTGGCCATGATCGCCATGCAGGAGGATGGTGGCGAGAAGGAGCGCTTGCGCTGCCCCGCCTGCGGTTTCACGCATTGGAACAACCCGACTCCGGTGCTGGCGGCGATCATCGAATACGGCAATCAGGTGCTGCTGGCGCGCAACGCGGCGTGGCCGAGCAAGATGTTTGCCCTGATCACCGGCTTCATGGAGGCCGGCGAGACACCGGAAGAGGGCATCGCGCGTGAGGTTAAGGAGGAAACCAACCTGGACGTGCGTTCACTGGGCCTGGTTGGGGTGTACGACTTTCAGCGCATGAACCAGATCATCATCACCTACCATGCCCTGGCCGAAGGAGAGGTGCGCTTGTCGCCCGAACTGGTGGACTACCGCTTGTACGACCTGCCCGATTTGAAGTGCTGGCCGGCCGGCACGGGCTATGCGCTGGCCGACTGGCTGCGCTCGCGCGGGCATGAGCCGGTGTTCTTCACCGCCGAGGAAAACGCCGAGCGCCGCCGCGGCCTGGATTGACCGACAATCGCACCATGGATATTGCGAAAGAAGTCGATGCGCGCGGTTTGAACTGCCCGCTGCCCATCCTGAAGGCCAAGAAGGCACTGGCCGAATTGCAAAGCGGCGAGCTACTGAAGGTGTTGTCGACCGACGCCGGGTCCGTGCGCGACTTCCAGGCCTTTGCCAAGCAGACCGGCAATGAGTTGGTGGAGCAGGGGACCGAGGACGAGGTGCTGATCCACGTGCTGCGCCGGCGTTGAGCCGCCGCGGCGAGCCGTTCAGGGCTGCAACGTCCTGAGGTACTCTCGGAACGGCGCGCCCATTTGAGGGTGTTGTAGCGCCAGCTCAACAGTGGCCTCCAGAAAGCCTTCCTTGCTTCCACAATCGTAGCGCTTGCCGGTGTACTGGTAACCGTAAACACGCTCTTTGAGCATCAGCCGTGCAATCGCATCGGTGAGTTGAATTTCGCCACCGGCGCCGGGTGGCAGGCTGCTCAGCTCGTCAAAGATGCGTGGCGTCAGCACGTAGCGGCCGGCCACGGCCATGCGCGAGGGGGCTTGCTCGGGAGTCGGTTTTTCGACAATCTTGTCGACGCTGATCAGGTGTTCACCAGCAGGGTCACCGGCCACGATACCGTAGCGGCGCACCTGATCGGGCGGGACTTCCTGCACCGCCAACACCGAACGGCCCAGCGCCTCGAAGGCTTCCACCATCTGCGCCAATATGGGGCGCCCACCGACCGGGCCGACCATCAAATCGTCGGCCAGGAGCACGGCGAACGGGTGCTCCCCGACAATGTGCGCGGCGCACAGCACGGCATGGCCCAAGCCCAAGGATCGCGGCTGGCGCACGTAGGTGCAGTCCATGTCGGACGGTTGCACCGCCCGCACCACCTCCAGCAGCGCGGTTTTGTTGGTGGCCAGCAGTTCGCTTTCAAGTTCGTAGGCGGTGTCGAAATGATCCTCGATGGCGCGCTTGCTGCGCCCGGTCACGAACACCATGTGGCGCACGCCGGCCGCGTAGGCTTCCTCGACGGCATATTGGATCAGCGGCTTGTCGACGATGGGCAGCATCTCCTTTGGGCTGGCCTTGGTGGCCGGCAGAAAGCGGGTGCCGAGGCCAGCGACGGGAAAAACGGCGGTGTGCACGGTGCTGTGAGTTGGCATGTGGGGAAGGATCCCGGTGTAAAGTGCATGAATCGATTCGCCTCGGCGCCCTGGAGTGGATGTGCATGCTTCCAAGTCAACAGCTGGTGTGCTGTTGGGCATGCACACGGCTCACCGGGCGCGGGGCTGCCAGAATTATCGGCCAGAGCAGTTGACTGGCGATGGGTGCCTGACCGGCTTGTTTCATGTCTCCGCCACACGATTTCATTTCCACCCCCGCAGTGCCGCTGGACGGCCCACAGTGGCGGTACGTGCTGGCCATCTACGCCTTGCCAGGGGTTTCGTCGGCGTGTCTGATGTTGCAGGACAGATTGGGCCTGGATGTGTTGGTGATGCTGCACTTGGCCTATGCGGCAACCCGGTGCGGGGTGGCCGTGAGCGAGGAGACGATCACCGCCGCCGATGCCCTGGTCGGGCAATGGCGAACCGATGTGGTGCGGCCTTTGCGAGCGGCCCGGCACGCTATTCCACGCCACCAGCCCGCCGTGGCCGATCTGCGTGCCAAAGTGCAGCAGGCTGAGTTGTTGGCCGAGCAACATGCGCTGGCATGGCTTGCGGCGAGTCTGCCTCCTGGCTCAAGCCCGCCGCCTGCGTCGGCGGTGTTGTCCATCCGTGGCGTTGCCGCTTTCTACGCGGCGCGTCAGGCGGATGCCGTGAAGGCCCTTGAAGAGCCCGAGGTGCTGGCCGCTATCGAACGGCTGCAACAAGCACTCGATTGACTCAGCTGCTGCGCAACTTCTGCACGTAGCGGAAGCGATCCGCAAGATAGAGGCTGATCGTGCAGTACAGCACGCCTTCGCGGCGGGGAATGAGGTTGTTCCTAAAAAGTGGCGTGTCAGTAATTCGCCATCAGGGAAGCGAATGCGCCAGACCCTGGTTCAGGCCGCCTGCGGGCATGGGGTTTGACCGCTGCTCAGCCATCACCAGCGCCGTTCGACTTAACCCAGGCGCCGCAACTGCTCGCGGATCTTCTCCAGCGCGGCGCTGAAGTCGGCCATGCGCTTTTTCTCCTGCTCGATCACCTGCGGCGGTGCTTTGGCAACAAACGCCTCGTTGCCCAGCTTGGCCTGGGCCTTGGTGATTTCCTTGTCCAGCCGCTCGGCCTCTTTGCCCAGGCGGGCTTTTTCGGCGGCCACGTCGATCTCCATGAACAGCGCCAGGCGCGCCTCGCCCACCACCGCCACGGGCGCGGCGCCTGAGGCGGCGGCCCAGTCGGCTTCGCCGTCGAACACCTTCACTTCGCTCAGCTTGGCCAGGGCCTTCAGCACATCGGCCTGGGCGCGGATGAAATCGGCATCGCCCAGCACGTAGAGCGGCAGGCGCTGCGCGGGCGAGACGTTCATCTCGCCGCGCAGGTTGCGGCAGGCGTCGACCAGGGTCTTGAGGCGCGCCACGTCGGCTTCGGCGGCCTCGTCGATGTTGGCGGCTTGCGCTGCAGGGTAGGGGGCGACGGCGATGGTGTCGCCCGTCTTTCCAGCCACGGGCGCGACGGCCTGCCACAAGGCCTCGGTCACAAACGGGATGATGGGGTGCGCCAGGCGCAGGATGGCTTCGAGCACGCGCACCAGGGTGCGGCGCGTGGCGCGTTGTTGTTCGGCCTTGCCGGTCTGGATCTGCACCTTGGCGATCTCCAGGTACCAGTCGCAGAACTCGTTCCACACAAAGTCGTAGAGCGTGTTGGCCACGTTGTCGAGGCGGTACTCCTCAAAGCCCTTGGCCACGGCGGCCTCGGTCTTTTGCAGGCGGCTGACGATCCAGCGGTCGGCCGATGAACGCTCGGCCGCGGTGTCACCTTGCAGGCCGCAGTCGTGGCCTTCGGTGTTCATCAGCACAAAGCGGCTGGCGTTCCAGAGCTTGTTGCAGAAGTTGCGGTAGCCCTCGCAGCGCTTGCTGTCGAAGTTGACGGTGCGCCCCAGCGTGGCCATGGCGGCAAAGGTAAAGCGCAGCGCATCGGCGCCGTAGCCAGGAATGCCGTCCGGGAACTCCTTCTTGGTGTTCTCGCGCACCTTGGGCGCGGTCTCGGGTTTGCGCAGGCCCGTGGTGCGCTTTTGCAGCAGCGGCTCCAGCGCAATGCCATCGATCAAATCCACCGGGTCGAGCACGTTGCCTTCGGACTTGCTCATCTTCTTGCCGTGCGCGTCGAGCACTAGGCCGTGGATGTACACGTCCTTGAAGGGCACCTGGCCGGTGAAGTGGGTCGTCATCATGATCATGCGTGCGACCCAGAAAAAGATGATGTCGTGGCCCGTGACCAGCACGCTGCTGGGCAGGTACAGCGCCATATCCGACAGCGGTTCAGCCTTTTCCAACGGCCAACCGAGGGTGGAGAAAGGCACCATGGCGGACGAATACCAGGTGTCCAGCACATCCGGGTCGCGCGTCAGCGTGCCTTTGTAGCCCGCTTTATCGGCCTTGGCGCGCGCCTCTTCTTCGCTGCGCGCTACAAAAATGGAACCGTCCTCACCATACCAGGCCGGAATCTGGTGGCCCCACCACAGCTGGCGGCTGAGCGTCCAGTCCTGGATGTTGCCCATCCACTGGTTGTAGGTGTTCACCCACTGCTCGGGCACAAAGCGCACCTGGCCGCTGGTCACGGCCTCAATGGCTTTTTGCGCAATGCTCTTGCCCGTGGGGTCTTGATCGCTGACCTTGGTCATGGCCAAGAACCACTGGTCGGTCAGCATCGGCTCGATGATCTGGCCAGTGCGGGCGCAGCGCGGCACCATCAGCTTGTGCTTTTTGGTCTCGACCAGCAGGCCGAGCTTGTCGAGGTCGGCCACCACGGCCTTGCGGGCGGCAAAGCGGTCCAGGCCGCGGTAGGCGGCGGGCGCTTCGTCATTGATGCTGGCGTCGAGGTTCAGCACGCCGATCATCGGCAGCTGGTGGCGCTGGCCCACGGCGTAGTCGTTGGCGTCGTGCGCGGGCGTGACCTTGACCACGCCGGTGCCGAAGTCCTTGTCCACGTAGTCGTCGGCAATCACCGGGATCTCGCGGCCCACCAGGGGCAGGGTGACAGCCTTGCCGATCAGGTGCCTGTAGCGCTCGTCCTCGGGGTGCACCATCACGGCCACGTCGCCCAACATGGTTTCGGGGCGGGTGGTGGCGACCACCAGCTTTTCGCCGCTGCCGTCGGCCAAGGGGTAGGCGATGTGCCACAGAAAGCCGTCTTCCTCGGAGCTTTCCACCTCCAGGTCGCTGACGGCGCTTTTCAGCTCCGGGTCCCAGTTGACCAGGCGCTTGCCGCGGTAGATCAGGCCCTGCTCGTGCAGGCGCACAAAGGTCTCGGTCACCACCTGGGACAGCTTGTCGTCCATGGTGAAGTACTCGCGGCTCCAGTCCACGCTGTCGCCCATGCGGCGCATCTGCTGGGTGATGGTGTTGCCCGACTGCTGCTTCCACTCCCACACGCGGGCGACGAAATTTTTGCGGCCCAGGTCGTGCCGGCTCTGGCCTTGTTCTTGCAGCTGGCGCTCCACCACGATCTGGGTGGCGATGCCGGCGTGGTCGGTGCCCGGCACCCAGACGGTGTTGAAGCCACGCATGCGGTGGTAGCGCGTCAGGCTGTCCATGATCGTCTGGTTGAACGCATGGCCCATGTGCAGGGTGCCGGTCACGTTGGGCGGCGGCAGCTGCACGGCAAAGTTCTCGCCCTTGGCGGCCGCTTCAGCGCTGGGCTCGCCCGTGCCGCGCCAGCCGGCCCGGCCCAGGCCGCGCCGCTCCCACGCGGGGCCCCAGTGGGCCTCGATGGCGGCGGGTTCAAAGGATTTGGACAGGGACTGAAGTCCCGGTTGCGGAATCGGGTCGGACATGGCGGGTGACGGCGGTGGCCGCGGGGGAGGGCGCCTGCGCAGGCGGTGGGCGGAGAGGAGCGCTAAGCTGAAGGCTCGGATTTTAGCTGCCCGGCCGGAAGGCGGCCCAGGCCGCGGCCGCAAGGCCAGTTCAGAAGGAAAACACCCATATGTCGGCGCCCGTACATCCTGGTGTGCTATAAAATAATGAGCAATTTGGAAGATTTGAGGTGGCTCCGGATGGCCTGAATGCAAGCCGGGTCTTCAATAGAATGGCGCCCCATGCCCGACATGTCCGACATCCGCGACCTCACGCGCCACGTGCTGCTGGCCACTTTTGCGCTGTCGGCGGTGTTTGGCGCCATTGTCCAGCGCACGCGGTTTTGCACCATGGGCGCGATCGCCGACGTGGTCACCATGGGCAGCACGCATCGCCTGCGCCAGTGGGTGCTGGCGGCGGGGGTGGCTGTGCTGGGCTTCGGGGCTCTGGCCGGGGGGGGCTGGATTCATCCCGGTGACTCGGTCTACGCCGGACCGCGCTGGATGTGGTTGTCGTCCCTGGTGGGCGGTCTGCTGTTCGGGGTGGGCATGGTGCTGGCTTCCGGCTGCGGCGGCAAGACCCTGGTGCGCATGGGTACTGGCAATCTGAAGGCGCTGGTGGTGTTTCTGGCCATGGCGCTGTCGGCCTACGCCACCTTGCGCGGCGTGACCGCCGTGCTGCGTGACCGCACGGTGGACCGGGTGTTCGTCGAGTTTTCCGGCCCGGCCATCGTGGGGCACCTGGCGGCGCAGTGGGGCGGTTGGCCCGTGCCGCTCACCCTCGGCGTGGCGGCGCTGCTGGTCGGGCTGCCCCTGGTGGCGTGGGCTTTGGCCGGGCGTGGGTTCAGAACCGGGGAGAACCTGCTGGCCGGGCTGGGCATTGGCCTGATCATCACCGTCATGTGGTGGGTCAGCGGTAGGCTGGGTTTCGTGGCCGAGCACCCCGAGACGTTGGAGGCCACCTACCTGGCCGCGCGCACCGGCCGCATGGAGGCCCTGACCTTCACCGCGCCGCTGGCCTACGCCATCGATTGGCTGATGTTCTTCAGCGACAGCAATCAGCGTGTGAGCATTGCCGTGGCGTCGGTGGCCGGGGTGGTGGCCGGCGCGGCGTTGATGGCGCTGGTGTCGCGCCAGTTCCGCTGGGAAGGCTTCAAGACCACGGAAGACCTGACCAACCACCTGATCGGCGGTACGCTGATGGGCGTGGGCGGGGTGACGGCGCTGGGCTGCACCATCGGCCAGGGGCTGTCCGGCGTGTCCAACCTGAGCCTGACCAGCTTCACGGCGGTGGCGGGCATCGTGGCCGGTGCCGTGGCCGCGCTGCGCTACCAGGCCTGGCGTCTGGAGCGCAGCCTGTGAGCGCGCCCTGGTCTTCGGTCGTGGAGGGCGACGCCGCCGATCTGGAGCGCCGTTTTGGCGGCCTGGCGCGCCTGTACGGCGCGGAGGGCGCGCGGCGCATCCGGGGCGCCCACGTGGCCGTGGTCGGCATCGGCGGCGTGGGCTCCTGGGTGGCCGAGGCCTTGGCGCGCAGCGGCGTGGCGGCCCTCACCCTGATCGACCTGGACCAGGTGGCTGAATCGAACGTCAACCGTCAGGTGCACGCCCTGAGCGGCACCCTGGGGCAGGCCAAGGTGACGGCGATGCGCGAGCGCATCTTGCAGATCCACCCGGGTTGCCAGGTGCATGAGGTCGAGGAATTCGTCGAGCCCGGCAACTGGCCGGCGCTGCTGCCGGCGCCGGTGCATGCCGTGATCGACGCCTGTGACCAGATGGCCGCCAAGGTCGCCATGGCGGCCTGGGCGTTGCACAGCGGCGCGTGCTTCATGGCGGTGGGGGCGGCCGGTGGCAAGCGCCACCCCGAGCGCGTGGAGATCGCCGATTTGGCCGAGGTGACGCACGACCCGCTGATGGCCCAGTTGCGCTACCGTCTGCGGCGCCAGCATGGCGCGCCGACACAGGGCAAGCGCATCGGTGTGCCCGTCGTGTTCAGCCGCGAGGCGGTGGCCATGCCGGAGGCCTGCGAGAGTCCGGCCGAGAGGGACGGTACACTCAACTGTCACGGCTACGGATCGAGCGTGGCCGTGACCGCCAGTTTTGGTTTTTGCGCGGCGGGGTGGGTGCTGAATCAGATCGCTTCAGGACACGCAAAAAAACACGCTATAATGCAAGGCTTGCCAGATCGCTAAGGCGCTTCACAAGAGGCTCATAGCGAATGGTGTGTGGGGGTCGTTAGCTCAGTTGGTAGAGCAGCGGACTTTTAATCCGTTGGTCGCGTGTTCGAGTCACGCACGACCCACCAAAAATACGAAAGCCACGCGTGCCACAAGCACGGGTGGTTTTTTCTTTTATCGATGGGTACCCGCGGGTTCGACTCGCGCCGACGGGGCTGCGGGGGTATAGTGTTTCGGCCAGCGTGCCCGCCGTGGATGATCGGGACCGGACAATCGCCCCGGTGGTGAAACAGGTAGACACAGCGGACTTAAAAGACACTGCTAAAGTCCCTGCCGTTGACGCGAAGCTCTCGAATCCGATTATGTTTTCTGCCACGGCCCTCCTAAGTTGCCCAGTGAAAACCCACTAAACTGTTGATTTGTAACTCGATATTGAGATGGTCCCGATATCGAGAATGATTGGCGAAAAAGGGGGTTTGTGGCAGGTTTGGTGTCACAAGGTGCCTCAGTAGGGTCCCCAGCAGCGGGTTGAGCGGGAACCGGCAGAGGTGTCGGCAGGGGGGCTGAAACCACCCTTGGGGCCTTCCTGGTCAACAGCACTTCAATCCCTTTGACGTGTTCCGCAGCAAGGTGGATGTACTTCTGCGAGACCTGAAGGCTTGAGTGCCCCATGAACGCCATGATCTGCGGTGCGGTGGCCCCAGCGAAGGCCAGCCGGGTGGCTGTGGTATGACGCAGGGTGTGCACGATGAAGAACGGGTCTTGCTCTCGATGTAGGGCCTCCCGGAGCTGGGACCATTGCGACCTCAGGATTGAGTCTGTGAGGCTCTGAAACACGCGGGGGCTACCGACCCCCTTGGCAGCTTCAAAGACGGCAACCACGGACTCCGTAGCGGGCACAGCGCGGGCCTTACCGCTCTTGGTTTCCCCAGCATGCAGGATGACCAGACCGCCAGCTAAGTCGGCAGGGACCAGCCGCAGCATCTCCGTGCGGCGGAACCCAGTGTCGATGCCAACCGTGATGAAGTTCGCCAGGGCATTCAGACCCAGCCGCTCGCATGTGTCCAGCATCAGCTTCTCGGTCTCCTCCGTGTACCAGCCGATGCGACATTCCGATTCTTTCCTCCTGAGGATGTCCGGTAGGTCCTTCACCCACCCTTTGCGGCGGGCGTTGCGCAGGGACACGCTCAGGGCGGACAGCTTGCGGTTGATCGTGGACCCGGTGATTCCGCGCTCAATCAGCTCCGCAACGGCGTCGTCCACGTCACTCGTCATGAGGCTCACCAGCGGGCGGTCCCATCCGAGGATGGCGGCGATGTCGCGCACATTCAGCTCCGTAGTGCGTCGGCTCTTGGTGTCCAGCCAGTGGTCCCGAATAGCGGCCTCGACAGCGTGCCCCACAGTCTTTGCTGGGTCACCCTGGGCGCGGGCCGCTACACGTCGCAGCTTTTCATCGCGCAACTCGGCCAGCAGGGCCAGTTCAAGGGCCTCGGCTTCCGCTCTGGTGGAGGTCGTCTCGCGCTTTCGCGCAGCCCCTGACCCCACGGACACCTGAAAGGCGCCTCCTCGTTCATAGATAGGCATTCAATTACTCCTTAGGACGTGTCACAGTGATCCCAGCAGGACCGGCCATCCGCATCAGCACCGCGCGTAGGAGGCGGTAGCCGTCTGCGGTGAGCTGGACCACTTTCCGGCGCCTGTTTAGGGCGTCATAGTCAGATGTCACCAAATCCATACCGATCTTGCGGGTCGCCTGGAGCGGGCCAAGTGCATCGACGTGCCGCGAAGCGGACGAGAGGGTGGTTCCAGTCAGCTTTCCAAGCTCGGTCACGGTGCTGCCTGGATTCAACGCTGCTGCAACGAGAGTCTTGAGCTGCGCTACCGTCATATTCGGATGTACGCCCCCCAGTTCCTCCAACACCGCATACAGGCGGTTCGTTGCAATACGCTCCTCGATTGTTAGTTTTTCGTTCACAGCGTTTCCTTGGTCGGCTGTAGATTAGATGGAGAGGCCCTAAGAAGACCTCAAATCCACCGCAGTACGTTCGGTCGAACGCTGCATACGGCGGCGCTAAGGGGGCGGTCGTGAGAATTACTTCGTGCCCAGCTACTTTGACGTGCATCAAAACGACGATCCTATGTTATGGATAAAGAAGGATCATAACTACCGTTACCGGCAGTAACTCGATTCAATGATTGTCCCGGCAGCGGGAGAGGATGTTACACCGGACCTGTTGCGCAAGCCCCTGTTTCCATGGTTAAGTCGCGTTAAAACAACGGGAATTACCCGGTAATTTGAGTGTTTTTTGGTTACTTTTATGCCGGGGAAAGCCCAGCAGAATCGGCCACCAGAGTAAGCAACGGCATCGAGAAGGTGTGACATATCGAGAGCGTTTCTGTATCGGGAAAGAATTGATGTCGGAAGTGTTAGGGCGCACGGAAAAGAGTGGCTTCGGGGCACTCAGCCTTGACGGCCTCAAACGCCTCCGCGCGGCTCCGCGCTCGCACATAGACCTCAGTGGATAGGTCCGGCGTGAACGCGCACCACAGGGGGGCACCTCCACCGCCCCAGTAGGTCCCATCGGGGGCGTAGTCGCCATCCACAAACCGGACACGCTGGAGATACAGCGGGGACGGCTCGCCCAGGACGTTCCTACGGCCCAGCGGTGCCCCGTACCGACTACCGACCGGGCGCAAGAGCAGGATGTGGTTTATGTCGATGCGTGCCATGGTCATGCCCCCAGCTCGGCCAGCTCAAGGGGGAGCGAAAAGCCCACGGGGCCAGAGCGGCGCAGGCTCACGCGGAACCCCTCGGACGCCGGGAAGCGCCCAATGGTGGCCTCGACAGCGCTGCGGGTGACCCCCTCGGGGAACACCACGCGGGCGTATTTGGCGAACTTCTGGGCGGGACAAGCGCGGCGGGTGATGTTCAAGATCGGGCGGATTTCGTTTGTCATATTGATTCTCTGAAAGGAGTTTTCTGCGGCCACGTCAAGCGGCCCAAACGGCAGGCATGTACGGGCCTGCATGGGTCCCCTCTGCGGGCCAGCTATGGACCGGGGAGATAACACCGACGAACTCGGGGGCGGCTTCATCGCTGTCCAGCGCCGGGAAAGTGACGATTCCGGGGTGATTGGGGCCGTTGTAGTGGATGCACGGAATAGCCGGGTTGCCCAGCCGCTGATTTGCAACCGCAGCAGCCAACCGGCCGAACAAGTTCAAGCTGTGGGGCGCGTATTGCGCCGGCTCCCCGGTGATCTGTGCCGGAAAGACATCCCGCCAAGGTAAGCCGCCTTGGGCATTGGCCGGCTCGGACCAACGCACCCGGACCAGCTTTTGGGTGAACCTTGGCTGAACCTCTCGCCGCGCCGGCTTCGGCGGTTTTGGGTCGATCATGTAGGGTGTTGGCCCCAGCTCGCGCCCGCCCTCCGCGTAGTGCAGGACGGCCAGGGCGAACCCGTTGGATGCGGCCAGGGTGAACCCGCTACGGTAGACCCGCGAGCGCTCCACCCATACCCCCCGATAAGAGCTGCGGATGTCCTTGGGGACGGTGAACCGCGCCAAGGCTTTTAAATGTGCTGCGGGCACGTCGATGCTAGGCATGGATTTTTCTCCTTTGTACGGGCCAAAGCGGCCCCCAAAGGGCACCCCCCACGGCCACTCTAAGCGGCCCCTCCGGGTGCCCTTCAGGCGCAGTTCTGGCGCTCAGTGCGTGATGACCTGTCCCCGTGCGGCGCCTGGGACGCATGCCATAGCGACAGCCTCAAGGGCGCGGATGGTGGTTCCATGGCCGCAGCCCGACACCTCGAAAGGCAACAGCCAGCCAGCCGCACGCAGCGCCACAGCAATCGCCGCGCTGGGCTTGTGGTATCCGCAGCCGGTGACGTACCCCCAGCCGCTGGCGCCGCCCCCCTTAAGGCTTTCCGGGGCCGTCCACACGGATGCCCACAGGCGCCCGGCGCCATCGCCATGCCGCGATCCGTAAACGCGGGCGGTAACGGGGTTAGACAAGCCTCCTTCAGCATCGACCACGACAGCCGAATAGGCGTGCAGCAGCTCTTTTTCGGGGCTCATGTTCCGGGCGCGATGAGAGCCTAGGCTCGTGGGGTCAAAGGTGACTAGTTCCGCCATGGTCACTCCCCTGTATCGCCATCGGCGTGCTGGGCTTCGTTCACAGCCTCTGCCAGCTCGGGGCAGTCGTGAAAGAGGTCGTAGAGGTCACTCATCTTCAAATCTCCGTTGGTGCTTGATCGGTAGGGGCGAATCCCCCCAGAGAACCCGGCTCGGACCCTCTGGGGGGACCTCTCGGCAAACCCGAGATAGTCCCGATATCGAGAGGGTTAGGACGAACGAAGGCCCTCTAGGAAATGAGCCTCAAGTCCCTGGAGGTCTCCTCGGTGGGTGTCCGCGTGAGCCTGGACGACAGCAAACACCCAGCTTTTTTGATCCTGGACGAATCCGCCCTCGGTGCGCTCGTGGAACCAAACCTGCCCGAGAGTGTCAGCAACGAACAGGGCGTATTCGATTGAGTCTGTACCGAAAGTGCGAGCAAGTTCGGTGAGCTGCATACGGACAGCAGCCAGTTCCCCGGCGACTGTGAAGTCACCCGTAGAGGCGATATGGGCCATGTCATGCCAGTAGCGGAAAGCGTAATTGGCCTCCGCACTGCCATAGATGGTGGCGTCCGATCCGCCTGCCCAAACCGGGAAGGGAACCCGCTCACACTGCGAACGGCGTACAGCAGCCAGGACAGCTTCGTAGGTCTCCGGGGCATCACCAGCCGGCTCGTAGCTGAATCCAACATCACGGGCCAAACGGGCAGCTCTCTGGATCATCCAGCGGCCCAGCTCGGCGCCTGCTTTGTTCATCGTGTATTCGTTGACGGGGGTCTTAATCAAGGTTTTCTCCTGGGTGGTTACGGTCTGTGAATCAAACCGATGTCGAGAGTATCCCGATATCGAGAGTATTAAGTCAATCGGAATTAACTAATTGAATTTTCAATTCGATAGTTTCAAGCTAAACCTCTTGGGTGGCCCGGTGTAGTGCCTGGAGGTGGCCTAGAGGTGCAGTGCCTGGAGGTGGCCTGGAGGTGGCCTGGGGGTGCCTGGAGGTGGCCTGGAGGTGGCCTGGAGGTGGCTCGGTGCAGTGCCTGGGGTGGCTCGGTGCAGTGCCTGGAGGTGGCCTAGAGGTGGCATGGGGTTATAAAGAATTCTGTCTTTATAACTAAAAGGAATAACAACTACAGATAGCCAAAGATGCAGTGATATAGCTATTGGCTATTAACAACTGGTTCATCATATCAAATAGCTATAAAGAACCACACCCAGTGACTCTCAAGGCCCCGAATCCGCCCCCCTGTGGATGCCCCATCCGCTGCGGTCCCCTTAAGAATCAATAGGTTAGCTCGCTTGTGGCAGGTGTCACGGTGTCACAGGCGCCCGGAGGGGGTGCATGGAGGTTCTCCACCGGGGAGGTAGGGGGGGGGCTTCGAGGGGGCCATGGGGGGAAATTCGCGCCGCCCCTGTATCGAGGGTGTCCTCGGACTTTTGCGGCTAATTATTTGGGGGCTCCCCTCAGTCGCTTCGCTCTTGGGTAGACCATGATGGCTGTACCCCGCTAAGCACTCTATTGGTCCCTGGAGGCATCCCGCCAGGTCCCCGCTGGGTTCGCCTTTAGGTTCCCTTTAGGTAATCAATAGGGAGGTAGTTGAGGTAGGACTCTCTGGGAGCGAGCTGTTTTCAACTCCCCCCCTACCCCCCGTAGATTGAACCTCTAGAGGGCCTTTACGGGGTCCCAGAGATAGACAAGAGGTAGGAGCAGAGAGAACATAAACCCACATTCCACAGAGTCCATCTGGACTCCTGGTTGGCTTCACTAGTCCCCAAGCGGCAAAGTTGCCAAAGGCCGCCGTCCTACCCATGAGTAGGGACGCTCCCCAGACAAGGCCGATTCACACCGGGTTGTCCAATAAGGGTCGTTTTTATTAATCGTGAGGTTTCATGCGGGTTCCTTGCTATGAAAAAATAGGCCACCTGCGGAGCCCTGGAAGGGTGGTCCTGAGGTGGCCTGGGGGAGGAGACTGTCTCCACTGTGTACGCTGGCGTAGGGGGTGGTGGGAACGGGGTTCCTCGGGGGTGTTTTAGGGCCTCTAGCGGCTTCCGGCCGTTGGGTGGGGGGTAGTAACCCCTGAGCCCTTTTAACGGCCTGAGAGCCCCCTGTTCGTGCTGAAAGCGGATGCTGCGCGGCCACGTCGCTTGCCTTTGCCCAGGGCGTTCCGAATGAAGTCCTTCAAGGTCTCGTGGATGGCCCGGTCCTTGTGGGCCTCAGCGGCTTTCTCTTGGTCACGGCTCAGTGCCTCAGACCAGTAGCTCACAGCTTGGGCCAGGGCGTCTATGCGGTCGTCAAAGCCCAGCGAGCCACGGTCCCGTGTGATCCGGGTCAGTTGGTAGAACAGGCTCTTGCGCGGCTCGTCGCGGGTGCAGGCATAGTCCTGCTCAATGACCCTTGCGTCCACCACTAGACGGTGGCCCCCGAGTACCGGCTCAAGTGTGCTGATGATCCGCAGCTCTTTCTGGCCGTGGGAGCGCTTGGTTTCCACGGTGCACGGATAGCCAGCGGCCTTGAGCGCTTTGCGCAACAGCTCGGCAAAGGTGTTCCCCTGCGCATTGGATTCCACCCGGATCAGATTGACACCTTGGCTCTTAGCGGCCTGGGCGATCTTGCCCATGCTGGCATCACTCGGTCCCATCACGGAGTCGGAGAGGGTCAGGAACAAGTTCCCGTGGAGCTGCTTGACCACGACAAAGGCGGTCTCATCGTGGGTGCCATCTGCGTTGTCGATGGTCATGACAGCCCCGGCGTACTCAGTCAGCTCAGGGGCGTACCACATGGGGCGGTTGTACCTGTCCCCTGTGAGGCCGACAGCAGGCAGCTCGGCCAGGGCCTGTTCGGAGGCACCCGCCCAGGCGATCTTGATTGGCGCCATCGTCGGTGGCAGGCTCATCGTGATGAGGTCGGCGAGTTTCAACGGGTGCTTGTCCAGGTCGGCCAGCGTGGTGTCCAGCATGAACTGGAGCGCGAAGCCGGCTTTGCCGTAGGACACCCGGCGTTCCATGAGGTCATCGTCGGAGAACCGCTTGGGGTCAGTCGTCGTGCCTTGGAGCGATAGGTCTTTCTCCAATCGCCGAGTGATGAACGGGGCCAGGGTGCCCTTGTAGCCGTCGATCTGCTTCAGCGTGGGGTACAGCGCGGGCCACACACGGACTTGGTAGCCGCGTTCGGGCAACTCGATGTAGAGGCTGGCCTCGCACTGGGGGGTTCCCAGATAGATGACCCGGCCACCCGGCTTCAGGATGGCGTCGAATTCCTTCACACGCTCAGCGAGCTGGTCCCGCTGGGTCTGCGTCATGGAGTTGTTGGGGACCTCCACGTCATCGGGGATGATTACGTCGGCACGGGACCCGGTTAGTTGGCCGGTCACGCCGACTGATTTGACGGAGGGGGAGTGGTCTGCGCGGGACGGCCCCACGTCAAAGGCGATCATGGAGTCGCGCTGGCCGCGTTTCGGTTGCAGGTGTTGCACCAGCGGCATCTCCGCGATGATCCGCTTGACGAAGCTGGAGAATTGGTCGGCCCGGTCTTTCGAGGCGGACACCACCAGGATTTTTTGCTGCGGGTCGTTCCACAGCAGCCAGACCACAAAGCCAGCAGTTAGCCAAGACTTACCGACGCCACGGAAGGCTTCGATAACGCACCGACGCGGGCCGGTCTGGAGGTAACGGGCGATGTCGTACTGGACATCAGTGGGGGCGGGTAGGTTCAGGTGCTTCCACAGCAGGAAAACGAATTTCCTGAAGTCCTGCCGTGCTGGGTGCATTGCGTCAGCCAGACGGTTCAGGGGTGGGAGCGTCCCTGGAGGCTTTAACTTCATGGGCTCCTCGGGAAAAGAAAAAGCCCCCGCAGGGGCTACCTACGGGGGCTCGTTGACTGCCCGGTCTTAGATCAGAGCAGGGGGAATAGAGGTGACGATCAGTTCGGCAAGCCGAGTGCGTCCTGTTCGTCGTCATCAAACACGGGCATGGCCGCGAGGTCACCCAGAGGGGAGCCCGGAACGGGTGCCGCTTCGATCTTGTTGTCCTTCAGGTACTGACGTGCCACGTTGAGTAGGGCGGCGATGGGTCGGCCGTTCTCGTCACGAGCAGAGAGCGCCTGACGAAGCTCCCGTGCCAGCGCACTATGCAGCTCCTCCAGCTCAGGGATGGCTGCGGTTTTCGGTTTGTCTTCGGTCATAGAAATAGTTTCGTGAGGATGTCGTTGAGCCCTCCAGGTCCCTGCGTAAGCACAAGGGACGCCACAGCGGCGCCCACGGCGATCCACTTGATGGCTTGGAGGTTCTTTTCGATGCCTTGAAGGGCACCGCGTAGAGCTGCGTGCTCCTTTACGTACTCATTGCGGAGGGCCGTCTGCCCCCGCTCGGTTTCGTCCATGCGGTACTCCAGGATCGACACGCGGGCTTCCACGTCCCAGGACCCGTGGGGGAGCCCAGGGAGGGTCTGTTGCTGGGTCATGGGATGTAGGTGAGCGTCACGATAAGGACACGCCCAGCGACCAATGTCCCCAGCTCATCGCTCGCGGCGACGACGGTCGTACCCTCGTGGTAGACGTAGTAGAGGTGCTTGCTGGCACCCAAAGCCATACTCGGGGGGACACGGAGGTTGCCGTCCTGGATGCAGATCGCCGAGAGACGGATAACGCGGTCCGCGCCGATCCCAGTCTCCACGGTGACCGGCCAGCCCGGTGTTGTAGGCAGTGTCGCGGTGATGGTCTTGGTCGTGGTGTACGGCTCCCCATCGCCGTGGGCGACATAGCCAGCAAACTCCTGCTTTCCTGTCCACGAGTTGTCCCGGCCCAGGAGAAGATTGAACACGCTGCGCAGCGAGGTCTTTACGGTCGAAGCGAACTTACGGAGGACAGTGAAGTCATCCTCCAGCAGCTCCCCGGAGCCGGCCACAGGCAAGCCGCTCAGGTCCTTCGGGAGCGCGTTCTGGACAGCGTATTGGGCGTCACTGGCAGACCGTGCCGCATCGTTGCGGTAACCCATGGCGGCGTCCGAGTAGGACTGCGCAGCCGCTTCGCTAGCGGCCGACGAGACCGCATCCGCTTGTGCCTGAGAGGCGGCAGCGGTAGCCACCCCAGCACTGGTGCTGGCCTCGGCGGCACCGGCCGACAACTGCGCCACGGCAGAGTCAAGCTGACCCCGGTTTACGGCATCGCCCGCGTCTCGACCGGCAGCTACTTGAACCAAGCGGAGGCCACGGGCATCCAGCACACCGGCTGTTGTTTCCATCAGCGCCGCTTCAGCAGCGTCCTTGGCCTCTTGGGAGATGTATGCCGAGTACCGGGACACGAGGTCCAGGTCACGGGCGGTGAGCGTTGACACATCCTCAAAGGCGACTGGGGTGTACCCGAGTGGTGTCTCCCGGCGAACCGTCAGGACACCGCCAACCGGCAAGGGCACGGTCGGGTCAATCGAGCTGGTTTCTTGGAGGAGGTTGTAGTTGAAGAACCCCGCGCCATTCAGGTACACCTTAACGTGATCCGGCTCCAGGAACGGAAACGGAATTGCGTAGGTCACCCCTGTTGGCTTGGAGATGGTGTATTTCACACTGGTAGATGCCATGTGTTTTTCCTTCGGAAATAGAAAACCCCCTCTGGGAGAACCCGAGAGGGGGCCGGTAGGTGATCGGAGAGGAGGCTTATTCAGCTTCTTTCTCGTCGTATGGGTAGTCAGCGGCGACTGTGTTGATGAGGGATGAAATAGGCACGACGTTGTTCAGCGGCAGTAGGCGACCCCACGAGCGAACATCCTGCGATGTCGTCTGGAGGTCGTCACTGAAACCGTTGCGGACAACTTTGCCCAGCGATAGGACGCTCTGCACGGCTTGGATCGTCGGGTTGGAGGCCAAGCTGGATACGTCCGACGTGGTACGCATGCCCGAGAACACAGCGCCTGTGAGCATGCCCGGCCCGATGTCGTAGAGCTGCGGTAAAAGCGAGAGCTGAGCCACGCGGCCAATCGAGTTGGCTACGAGCTGCTTGGTTGCCAGCCTCTTGTCCAGGAACCGTTCCCGATCCTCCTCGCTCCTGCCCATAGCCGACAGTTGCGTGCGGGCCGTGTACGTCAGGCTGGAGAGGAGGCCACCCCACAGCATCGTGGATGCCGTTGCGAAGTCGCGGTGGTGCATCGCATACAGCATGGACTTGTTCCACGCTTGCATCACGAAGTTCATGAACTGGAACATCGTCTGCCCCACGGAGGTTCCCATAACGGTCACCATTGAGGCCAGATCGTTCTCTTGCACAACTCGCCGAGATTCCCGGTGGATCAGGTGCATCATCTTCGCGTTCAGCTCCGGCTCGTCCTTGGCGAACCGCTTGAAGTCGAAGTTCACCTTCTTGCCGTACTCCCCCCGACCTCCAGGCGCGGAGTATTTGCGGATGGCTGCCTTCATGGCTGCGAATTCGCTGGAGTCGAGCCCCATCATGGCGAGCCGGTTCGGGGTGAACACACGGGCCTCACCGCCTTCCACCGCAAGGTTCACGAGGTGGTTGGTAAGGGCCACGGCATGGAGTCTCTTTTGCTGCACCATCACGGCCGTCATGCCGCTGTAGTCCAGGACCCCGCTAGCGAACTTCTTCAGGCCCGTGTCCAGTGTGTCCAGGGCGCGGTTCGTTCGGGTGTCCCCCAGGTTCTCCACCCAGTCGTGCCGGGGGGAGAGCTGCATCCGCGCCACGTATTCAGAACCGACTCCACCGATGGTGTTCTCCAGGTGATCCAGCCATTCGTTCGGGGCTTTCCCGGTACGGGCGTCCCGCATGAGGCGGCGCAACTCAGGAACCGCTTGAAGCGTGGCCTTCCAACCAAGGGAGCCAACGAGCTGGGACATCTCCTGGACCTGGTTGAACATGGCCCCGCCCATCAAGCGGATGACGTTGAAGGAGCGCCACATCTCCAGACCTTTACGCCACCCCGCGAACTCCTCCTGGGGCAACCCCTGGATTCGGTCGAAGGAGAACTGAAGGTCCTTGCGGGCCTGCTCCACCACTGCCTGAGGCACGGTGGTTCCCAGCTCTTGCTTCGTCGCGGTGTCGATCAGGCGCCCGATATCGGCCTGCTTGTAGACATCCAGATGGTCAGCCAGAGAGATAGACGAGGCCGTCCGCTGGAAGTAGCTGTCGAGCACATCGAAAGCGTTGGTGTGAATGAAGTCATTCAGGGTCAACGTGCCCCGGTTCCCGGCCGAGTCAATCAGCGTTTCGCTGTGGTCCTCGGCAATGGAGCTGCGGTGGCGCAGGCTGGCTGCTGTGCGGCCCTTGTCCTTCTCAGGGCCTAGGAACATGCCCCGGATCAAGTCCCAAGCGTCGTCCTCAGAGAACCCACCGTTGCGCACCAGGACATCGTGCAGGGCCTTCTCATCAGCACCCGTCATCATGTCCTCCAGATGCGACTCCGTGCGGTTTAGGTGGGCATCCTGAACCGCGTCCATGTACCACTTGGCGAAGCGGCGGTGAAACTCCGGTTGCATGTGGCCGTGCGTTTTTGCGAAGGCGTTGGTCCACCAGTCCTCTACCGCACTCACCCCCCACTTCTGGATGGCAGCGTTCCACTTCATGATGTCGTGTTTGCGGGGGAGGTAGTTACGGTTCTTTTGCAGCTCGCCAACCCACATCGTGTTGCCCAGGTCGTCGGTCACCTCCTGCGTTGTCAGGCCACGCTTGCTCCCGCCACGGCGCATCGCGGGGTTGTTGATTTCATCCACCACCGTTTCCAGGATGTCCTGGGCGTGGCGTCCGGCCGCAATCACCTCGGGGCCGTACTGACCTGGGATGCCTCGGATGTAGTTGTTCACCTGCTCACCGAAGTGCTCGAATGCCACCCCTTTCTGATGCCAGGGGAAGTCCTTCTGGCTCTTGAACCACTCGTGGAACTTGGTGTATCCGACCTTGCGCATATCCGCCTGCCAGCCACCGCTGCGGGCAACGCTGTCATCCCAGACGTTGGCCCTGACTACAGCGTGATCCTTGTACCCAACCGTAGTGCCAAACAGCTTTCCAGCGAGGTTGCGAATCTTCGGGGGAATCTTCTCGGAGCCCAGGCGGTGCTCCAGGCCCAACCCCCAGCCAAACACAGGGGATAGGTCAGCATTCGCAGCCGCTGTTGCCTCCTCGTCGGAAACGAACTTGTTCGCCGGTTGAAGGGTTGGCCGGGGGTTCTTCCGGGTGTCGAATCCCTTCTTGGACATCATTGCGTCCGTCAAGTCGATCAGGCGGGCCAGTGCATGGGTGTCCTTCTTGGCGATCCCCAGTAGCTTGGAGAGACCAGACGTGAAACGAGTCCACAGCGTCGTCTTGGACCCTGGCACCTTGACGCTTCGTAGCCAGTCCTGGAAGCGCCGGTCGGTAAGGCCGTAGGAGATGAACTCCTTGGCGTTGCTGAGGTAGTTGCCCGCGTTCTTCGGGATATCCGACCGGGTTCTGGAGTGCTTCTTCACGAAGCCGTACAGGTCATTCAGCTCGCGGTAGGCTTGCTTGGTGTCGGACGACATCCTGGAAGTCCCCCAGCCCTTCATCGTGCGCTCAAAGCGGTGGACCGTGGCGCCGTGAACCATCTCGTGGATAAATATGTCCTCGGTCAGGCCGTGTGCTGAGCCCCAGCCGCGCCCACGCAGGGCTAACTGCAAGTCAACCCCGTCCGCCGTGTAGGTGCTCCGCATCAAGCCCAGAGCGCCCCCCAGTTTGGTGGACATATCGGGGGCCAGCCGGTTCTTCGGGTTGGACGATGGCCGTAGGTTGCCCGCCCTCTTGGGGTCGAGAACGGAGAACTTCAGGCGCCGCATGTCGATAGCCTCCAGGGACTTCTTCAGGACCCGCACGAGGTCATCGTTCTGTGAGAACCGGATGACGTACTTCGCCATGGCCCCCGGATCGTCCAGGGCGGGCAACTCCAAAACCTTGCCCGTGCCGGTGGCCTCCGTGTAGCGCGGCGTGTCCCACTCAGCCTCCCAAGGGTCTTGCCTCGGGGCAGCATCAGGGGCCTTGTCAGGCGCCGCATCTGGGCCGGTGGGGGCTTCTTTGGCTACCCGTGGGGGTTGGGGAGGGTCACCCCCCGCAAGCCCTTCAGGCCCCTTCAGGGAGCCCGGCTGGGGTGTCCCATCGGGGGCGTGCTCAGGGACGGGTTCCGGGGTCTTTTCCAGCGGCTTCTCAGGGGTGATGCGAGGCGGGGCCGGCTCCAGGCCACCTTCTATCGCCTCTCGCTCCATGGCGTCCCTGGCCTGTTTGCCTAGGTGACCGTCCAGGTCTCTGAGTTCCTTCGCCAGCGCTGGGGCACGCACTTTGGCTAACGAGCCTGCTACGCCCCCCACAGCAGCGCCGAACAGGGCGGACATCCACAGGTCGTCTGGGGTAGCTGTGGGGCGGTATTGATCGCCCACGGCGTCGATGGCAACGTTCGTAGCTGCGCCCCACGCTCCCGAACGAACGAGGTTGGCGAGGCGGCTGGTCTTGGTGAGCAGGCCCGCACCGCCCATACCCGGCAAGGCGCCAATCAAAGTCGGGATGTCGGGTAGGCCACCCACGATCCCGCCAGTCAGCGCCAGGGGCAGGCCCATCTCACCCAGCTTCTGCTCCTGGGCCATCGTCTCGGCCAGCCGTGCTGAGCGCATCTCCAGACCCTTGACCGTGCCGGCTTCGCTGAGGTAACCCCAGTGCCGCTCGGGGAACTGATTCAGGGTGTCCTTGGCGAGCGCTGAGTTCCAATCAAGGGGCTCCCCGACATCTTCAACGGCCCGGTCTTTGAACCAGTTCCAAGCTGTGTTCTGCGTCTCGAAACCCAGACGAGCGGCGCCAAGCACATTGCCAGCGAAGCCAGAGACCCCACCGAACTCATCTTCGCGCTGGCGTTGTTGGAAGGCGAGCTGGGTATTGGAGGGGCCTTGGGTGGAGGGGACGGTTTCAAGCTCCGTGAACTGGCGCCCGAGAGCCGGCTTTGGGGCTACTTCGGCGGGAGCTGCCGGGGCACCTGCGCGACCTCCGTTGAACTTGGACAGGTAGTCCGAGGTTTCCGCCCACGGCTTGCCACCACGTAGCGCCGCGACAGCCTTGTGGCCTCCGTTGTAGTAGGCCAGGGCCTCGTCCATATTCCCGTCGTGGCGTCCCAGCAGGTCCTTCATGAACCGGCCAGCAGCGTCGGCGGATTGGGTGAGGTCGTCAGGGTTGGTCAGCCCGTACTGTTTGGCCGTTGCCGGCATAAATTGGAACCAGCCTTGGGCACCTGTGTGGCTCCGCTGTCCGGGGCGGTAGCTGGACTCAATGCCTGCGATCTTGAACAAGGTGTCCTTGGGCAGGCCGTATTTTTTCTCTGAATCGAGAGTGATTCGACGGATTTGGTCCCTCGTGTAATTCGACACGGGTGCTCCTCCTTTTGAATAGCCGGCTACCCGAAGGTGGCCGTGGTTTAGAAAAAGAAAAACCGCCCGAAGGCGGCTTGAGGGGGAAGCCGGAATGGCTTACTTGGTAGGGCGGCGGCGGGGCGGATACAGCCGCTCCAACTCGTCCAGGTTCTTGGCTTCGTTGCCGTCCGCCACAGCGCGGCGATAGGCGTCCAGGGACAGGATGCGGCTGTGGAATCCCGGCTGGCCGTAGCGAAGCTGGTAACTCTTGGCCATCTCCAGTTCACGCGCGGCTCTCCAGGCCCCGTAGGAGTCCTGTTCGGCCTGACCGCTCAGGCGTTTCTCACCAGCCACAGCGGCGGAATTGATCCGTTGCTCTCGCTCGGTGAAAGTGCGCCGCTCGATGTCTGCGGCTCGGTAAGTGAGCTGGTGCCAGCCATCTCCCGTGAGCGGGACACCGGCCGCGAAAGCCCGGTAAGCGTTGTCCGCAGGGGACCACACGAGGTTCACTTCGCTGGCCTTGATGCCGGGGTGCTTGAGAGCTTCCGGCTTGACCACATCGTCAATGAACTTCTCGAACCAGTATTCGGGAGCCTCCCCCGGTGGGGCCTTGGGCAGCTCCGTCCGCATGTAGACAAAGCCGTTGACTTTGACGCTCACGGCCGGGCTCGCTAGGTACTCACCAGCGCTCTTGCGGGCGGACTCCAGGTCCGGGTACATGCCGGATCGGACCATTAGCTCGGTAATCCGGCCCAGCCGACTGGCGACTTGGACGGAGTTCCCGGTGGTGTTGGTCCCGAACATTCTCTGCACCCAGCCCCACTTGTAGAAGGGCTCGGCCAGCATCTTGGCGGTGTCCGCCTGCACTTGCTTGACAAGGCCCCGCGTGTGGTCGCTCAGGATGTCGTTTCGGTCCACGTTCGCGGCCATAGCTGCGGCAGTGTTGGGTGGCATCCCGCCAGACATCAAGATGCTGACGTTCTCGTACTGCTCATACGACTTTTCGCCCAGCATGTTCTTGAGGTAGCGGGGCTGTTGCCGGTTGACCTGCTCGAACAGCTTAATGGAGTCCATCGCGGCGCTGTTCAACTCACCCACTGGTTTGCCGGGGGTGGCCCCAGCAAGGGACGAGAAGTTCATCAGGCCAGCCGAGAACTGCGCCTTCCAGTCGGGGTTCTCCAGGTCATTGGAAGCCCACACAGCCGAGGCTTTATCCGGGGTCATCCCTGCGGTCATGCTTGCCACCTCCTGGGCAGCGAAGCGGTCCACGTCGAAGTCTTTCAGGCCACCCGTGGCGGTCAGCACCTGGGGCCGTTCGGCGCCCCGGAGGGTCCACAACTGGCCTGACGACACAGCGGCCCGGACGGCTTGCTCGGCACCCCAGACGGACCCGTCAATGGCGCCTTGCTTGGTGACCCTCTGCCGTACCTCCTCCTGCCGGGCTTGGGCTGCTCGGTTGGCGTGCAACAGACTCATGTACTGCGGTGTGGTCAGGTACTTCTCGTTGACGTTGGCGAAGGTGTCCAGCTTCTCGACGCTGAGGCGACCCTCGTCTGCGTCACGGTAGAAGTCCCGGAGCTGCACGTCGATATCTTGGCGCAGCGATTGGTCCCTCTTGTTCGTTGCTTGAGCCAGCAGGGTTGCCGTGGGGGCCTCGCCCAGGAGGTTGCGGATGGTGCCGATGCCGGGCAGCTCGGAGTCCACCAGGGATTCAACGAGTTCCGTGTGACCGCTTAGCGCTGCGCGGGTGATGACCTCCTTGAGGGCACCTTCAGCGGCCCTGCCGGGCATGTGGGTGCCTTGGCGCAGCTTCTGGTACTGACTCAGGATGGTCTTGGCGGCGTCCTGCTGGCTCCCCTTGAAGTCGCTTCCCGTCACCGTGATGAGGGTGTTCGCCAGACTGTCGGTGACCTCGTTGGTGGCCTGTGTGACCAGCCGCTTGTCGCGCTCCTGGGAGGCTGCTGCCATGAACTTCTGGCGCATCTGGTCGTGCCCCTTATCGAACCCCGCAGCGGCGTACTGGGATTGTCCCGACAGCGTGGTGTTCCGCTGCTCGGTGAGGTAGTTGTCCATCTCCTCTGGGCTGTTGAAGGTCATCTCCCCTGTGCCGATCTTGGATAGAACGTCCCGCTCAAGGGCTGCGGCTGCGTTACCCCCCCAGATGTTCTGGAGGGTGGCGGCGAACACGGGGGAGTCGGAGGCCATCAGCTCCTGGTTACGGACCTTCTTGCCCAGCTCTGCCACCGTCATCGAGTTGGCATATTGCTGGGCGCGGCCCCGGTCGGTGTGGTCCTTGGTTGCCTGAGCCTGTTGCGCCAGGAGTTCCCCTTGGGCGAAGACCTTTGCCAGCCCCTCGTAGCGGGCGCCGGGCTGCTGCTCGGTGGTGAACACCGGCTGGGCCTGGGTGCGCAAACGCTCTTGCCCGAACTGGTTGTCGGTGGGGGCGCGGTTCTGCATCAGATACCTCCCCGCGCCGCTTTGCGCTTATTCACGTAGTTCAGGCCGGTGTTGGCTATCTGGAGTCCGGCGCCCAGGTATTCAGCCACGCCTACATCGCGTATGGCGGCTTTCTGGGACACAGCGCCCCGGCGCAGCGCCTCTGCTTGGTCGGCGCGGGCTTGCGCTGAGCGGGTGTAATTGATGTCGGACGTGGTGCCGGCCTCCAAACCCTTGCCTGCCAAGTCGAGCAGCAGGGCGTCAACGCTAAGACCGCCTACCTCGGCGCCGGCAGCAGCAGCTCGGGCCGATGCCGTCCGGGACTCGGTGTCGTTCTTGATCTTGGTTTGCTCGACGGAGGCGTTCTCACGATCCTCCACGCCTTGGCGGTTTAGTGCCGAGTAGTTGTCTACGGTGGCTTTGTTGATGGCCTCGTTCTGGGCCGATGCGGCACGAGCCTGGGCGTTCACGCCTAGAGCTGTCCCGGCGATAGACAGGCCGGCGGAAATAAGGGCCGGTTCACACATGGTTGGTCCTCCAAAAGTTAAGGAAATTGGGGCGGGTGGTGGGGGAAGGCTCGACGGTGAATCCAAGCCAGCGAAGCCAGCGGACGTGCAGCGTGTTGCCCTCCCAGACTTGGTGGTGCAGCAGGGGGTACTTGAGGTGCATCTCTGCGACCACGGAGCGCGAGCCGCGCAGGAACGGCACGGCGATGTCCTGAATGCAGTCCGCCCCCAGCAACCACGGGGAGCCCCTGCCGTGGCCTTGGGGGACCACCCCGTAGATTGCTGCCACCTCTCCCTCAGCAGTCACAACGGCGCGTGCCTCAGCGGAGTACACCAAGCCCCGCATCAAGGCGTCGTAAGGGCCTGAATGGGAGCCCAAAGCGAGTTCCCTGAGGTCGGCGTCCCGCATGGTCACGGCCAGCTCAGCGGCGTCGTCCGGGGTAGCCAGCCGGGTGTGGGGCTTGTCAAACACGGCGACCCCTTGAGACGTGGTATCCCTCCCAATCGACGCTCAGCAGAGCCGGCCCCTGTGGGGTTGCCCCCGAGATGGTGACTTCCACGTCGGTGTTGCGGCCCCGCACGGGAACTGCGAACCTCCCAGGCCCAGGTTGAAGGGCTCCGATGTTGGCTGTCGAAGTTCCCAGTTGACGGCCTGACGATTTGTAGGTGCGAGGCTCGCGGCCCACCTGATCCACGGTCACTGTGAACAGGCCCCAGTCGTCGTGGTTGATCCACAGGCGGTTTACCTGGGTTCGCCCCCGTGACACCCCAGCAGAGCCGTTGCCGGACTCCTCGCGTAGGATGAAGCGGCCCAAGGTGGCCGACCACGGAATAGCCTCCCCGATGGTGACGGAGTTGGCTGCGTGGTCTCCAGCGAAAACCACTTCCAGGCCACTGGGGGACACCTCCCCGCGCAAGATGGACCCGGCTGGGTACTGAGCGGTGGCCGCATGGGTGGTGACCCAGTACACCGCAGTGGGGCTGGCGCTGTAGTCCAGGTGTGCGGTTGTCTTTGCCTGCCAGCCAGCCCCTGTTACGGTCAATTTGGGGCCGGAGTAGGACGCCTTACGGTCCACCCGGATGGAGTCAAATGCGGAGTTCAGCTCCACCTTTTCGGCGCACGTTAGGCCATCCCGTTCGACTGCCAGGTAGAGGGTTGTTCCTACCACTTCCATGGCCTGCACCAGACCGCCCATATCCCAGCGGTGCCAAGCACTCTGAAGGCGTTGACTTCCGTCCTGGTAGAACTGGTAAACGTAGATGCTGTTGCGCTCCCCCGCGTAGGTATAGGTCAGCAACATATTGTTGGCCGCTGACGCTCGGAGGATGGCGACTCCGTAGGGGATGTAGGCCGGGATGTGGCCGGTGATGTCTACGGCATCCTCCTGGGCGTCCACTCCAGACACGAAGTAGTTATAGAAAGCTGAGAAGTCCCCTTTGTCTGCTGGGAAGTAGAGGCTGTTGCCAAGCCCGGTGGGGCGTACTGTCGGGCGGCTCTCGAACTCAGTGAGCTGGCGGGTCCCTGCATTGGCTGGGCTCAGGTAGTCACCCATCGTCAGCTCAAATTGAGCGCGGCCCGAGAAGAACAATAGGCGGCGATTGAACGGGACCGCGTAGAACAGCGTGGACACCTTCGGGTGGTTGACGGTGACGCTTACAGGGTCCGAGTCCAGCAGGTTGATAACGGACGTGCGGTAGTAGTTGAAATACTCACTGGTCTCGGAGATATCGCAGCCTTCGCCTGATAGGAGGCCCATGCGATCCTGGAAGAAAAACAGGTCGTTGATCCGCTTGCCGACGAACCCCGGTTTGGGGTTTGATTTACTATCCCCGACCTTGCGCCCCGCCCAGGGGCAGGACCGCCACTGAATACCGTCCCTGTAGGGTTGAATCATCACGGGGAGGGTGTCTGGGTTCAGGCCGCTCACAGGCTCCAGGGGGTTCTGGGTCTCCTCCCAGGAACTCGCCGCCTCGTTGTATTGGAGGTAGTGGTCGCCGGCCGCTGACGAGTCGCCGCCTTCAACCTTCACGAAGAAACCAGGCGCTGCGTTGCGGCTGGGAAGCTCACCAACGGATCGCACCGTGTGGGACACGTAGCTCATCCCACTGCCTCCCGTCCCATCGTCAACCACGGTGCCGGCTGGTCCGGCTGTGAAAGAGAGCACGGAGCCGCGCAGGGACACGCCGGGCACGGCTACGCCAGGGCCTGACCACGCTCCTCCATCTTCAGTAACGCCCGAAGCTGGGCGGGTGTTGCCCAACAACTCGTAGAGCACCATTGCAATCACCGTGGTGTTTGTGAGGCGGCTGTGAGAGGCGCTACCGCCGTCTGGGGTGGTGTAGGAGTAAACGCCATAGCCCGGCACGGAGACCGTGTATGAGCGGCCGTAGTTGCCCGCCTTGACCCACAATAGGGCAGGCCAAGCGGAAGCGTGGGCAGGGGCGGACTGCTCCGCGACCACCACCGCGTTGTTGACCAGGAACGTGGTGTCCGCCTCCTTGATGACTTTGATGCTGTCAGCAGGGTTCGCGCACGAGGTGTACGGGATGTTGCTACCCAGTTGGCCTGTGGGTCCGTAGATGGGCAGGTTCTCCCCTGTCTTGGCGTTCGCCATTGCCACATCCCCGCTGGGAGAGGTGTTCAGCAGGTAGACCCCGGTGGCCCCGTAATCCAGGACCACGGTATGGCCTCCCTCCTGGTAGCTGGTGAAGTTGGCCTGCACCACCCCGAGGTGATCCGTACCGAATCGACAGGTCAACCCTCGGGACGGCGTGCTCAGGCAGTTCACTTGCTCCTTCAGGTGAGACGGCAGGCGCAGCAGCTCGGGCTGTTGGGAGACCCCGCCGATCAGGTTAGGGATGCTTGAGGTGATGAGCATGAGTTACCTCCTAGAGAGAGCCCGGCGCATGTCCGGGGAATTGAAGAAATTTGGATCTGACGATTGCCCCATCACCCTACGGAACGCGCGTAAGGCAACGGCCTCGTCCTCCGCAGTGAACCCATCTAAGGTCTGGGAGCCGGTCACCCGCTTCTGGAACAGGCGGCTGGCACGTACGGCGACGAAACGCCGGGCCGCTTCGGGAAGCTCCTCAAAGGGCAACATGAAGGTGATTTCAGCGGTGACCGAACGGCCAACCTTGAACGTGTGGTTGCCCCGGTCGTAGAGGCGGCTACCGCGCTGCACGAGGTCGAGGTCCCGATCAGGGCCGAAGGAGTCCGCGAACAGGCAATTGAGGGGGAGGGCAACTTCGCCGTCCACGGTCGCGGGGAGCGGGTAACCGGATTCTGTGTTGAAGGGCCAACCGTGCATCTGGAGGTCCCTGGACGCCTCGGTGAGCACGGCTTGGGCGGTGAGCGCATCCACCGATTCCGTCCCCACCAGGGAGTTCACTGGGGACTCCGCAATGGTTCCCAGCATCTGATTCACGGCTTCGAGGGAAGTGGTCGGAGTGAGCATGGTGTTCTCGAAAAAATAGGGGACGCCTTGTTAGAGCGCCCCCTTGGGTTGATGATGAGTTCCCCTACTGGGGGCTCGGCCTTAGACCGAAGCGAGTTCCACCGAAGTCGCGGGGTTCAGCACACCGTGACCCATGGCGTACTTCGCCACCATCAAAGTGCCCTGCCAGCGAACGCTGTACTCGTGCTCCATTTGGATGTCCATGAGCTTCAGATTGCCCACGGTGTCCTCGGTGAACACGACGCCTACCGTCTTGGTGAAGTCACCGCCGTACTTGTTACCGTAGCCGGCCCCCAGGGAGCCGTCCGGCACGACGGTGCTGGGAACGTGGGTGCTCTTGAGCAGTTCAATCCCTGCCACTCGAAGGACCTTGCCTTCGGCGAACACGCCAGCACCACCCCAGTCCTTGTTCAGGACCTTCGTGTTCTGGGCGAGGCGGTTGTAGATGGCGGGGCGCAGGAAGGCGAAGCGGCCATCCTCCGGCACGTTCTTGTCGTCCAGCACGGTGGCGGCGTTGAAGAACGATTCCACCAGGGCGTCCATGTCGGTGTCCAGGCTGGGCACAGAGAGGACGGTCCCACCGAAGTCGGTGGAGATGCGAGCGGCGCCGCGAGCGGCCTGCACGGCAGTCTGGAGCAAGTGGCGGTCCAGAGTGTTCGCCAGGGCGTTGCCCAGCTTGCGGGCATACGGGGCACGAACTTCGTAATGGTTCATGGCCTCCTGGATGTTGGCGATGAACACGTCAGCGATCAACGGCATGTCCACCGTCAGGGTCACCTCGTTGTGCACGATGGGGGTGCCCTCGATTTCGGTGCCGGGGGCGTGGTACTTGGCAGTGGTGTCACCAATCACCGGGAACTGGGCGCTGCGGCCGTTGCTGATGGTCCGCTGCGTGACTCGGGGCAGCACTTTGTTCTGCGCATCGAACTGAGTCAGGATTTCACCAGCGAACTGAGTGAGGAACAGCTCGAAGTCATCGCCGGAGCCCTCGCGCTGACCGGGATTGGAGGGGAACGTTGCCATGTTGTATTTCCTTGTATTGATATCGGGAATGTCTCGTTTGCGAGAGCAAATAGACGAAGCAAAGCCCCCCCAGGCGCTGGGCCTAAGGGAGCTTCAGGAGGGGGTGGGGTTTAGGTGCCGGTGGGTTTGACGGAGACGCCGCGTACCTTTTCGTAGGTGCGGTACGCCCCGAGTCCCAGCAGGCCCATGAGGATGGTTGTGAGTTCGTCCAGTTGCAGCTTCGGGGGTGCACCCCAGCCAAGCCCGTTGGTTGCGGCCCAGCCAAGTAGCGGGATCAGGAAGAATTGACAAGCCAGAGCAAGGGCGCAAATCCAGCCAACTGCCGGGCGCCAGCCAGACTTGAATAGGGAGTCGGACTTAGCCTCCTCCGCGTTGATGAGTTGCTGACCTGCATCGCCAGCCACCAGGGCGTCCAGCACTTTGAATTCGCCGGCCTGTTGCATCTTCAGGACATCCAGCTCGGCCGAGGCGCGGGCTGCGGGGTCCGGGAAAACGCGGTCGAAGACTTTTTCGAGCACAGGACCAAAGGGGACCAACGCTGAAAGAAAGCTCATCGGGGAAGGTCCCCAGAGACCTTGAGGCGTGCCTCGACTTCAGCACGGAAGGCCGAGTCGAGGCGGTACTCAGGCTTGCGCATGTCGGCGGTCACCTGTGCCCACGATTGATAACCAGCCACGCCGGAGCCCTGGGACACAGCCGAGGTCAGCAGCTTGGGCTCGGGACGGTTCGCCGCAGCGAATCGCGTATGGAGAGCCTGCACGGCGAACTTGGCGGTGTCGATGTCGCCCCCGTTGACGAGCTTGTTGTACGAATCAATCTCGGCTTTGGTCAGCGTCGAGGACGCCCATGTCACGAGGCGTTGGTACTCGGCCGCGTCCTTCACCACAGAAGTGATGACGGCGGTTTCGTACTCTGCCGTTTTGGCTGCGGAGCTTGCCACCATGCCCGAGACGTACTGATCCACGGTGGCTTGATCCACGCCTTGCTTCGCCAGCGCTGCGTAGGTCGCTGCGGACAGGCTGCCGGTGTCCAGCTCCGAACTCAGACCGTCACGGGTGAGGCCCGCATTGGTGAGCAGGCTGTCCACGAAGGACGTGCCGGGGTTCTCGGGCTGAACTTGGGGAGCAGTCGCAGGAGTCGCAGCAGGAGAACCAGCAGGGGACGGTGCGGGAGCGGGATCGGTGGGAGCACCATCGGGATTGGCGGGGGACTTTGACGGTACGGAGGACAGACCAGCGGCGGCAGAGGCTTGGCCTGCCTCATAGCGTTCCTGCATAGATTCGTTGTGACCATCGGGGGCTCCACCCTCGCGGTTAATGGTGATGGAATTGGCTTGGTTCATATCAATCAGAAGTAGACGGCGACAGCGCCACCTTCCATGCGGTAACCCTTGGCGGTCGGATAGGTCCGCGTCAGGGTCTCATAGCCAGGAGGCAGCTTGGACATAGGCAGCAGCGTGGGCTGCCCAGCGGGAGGGGAGAGGCGGGCCTTGTCCTCGGTTGCGTCCCCTAGGTTTTGGACCACGATGTTCTCAGCGACATCGGCGGCGGTGGGTTCTTGAGTCACGGGGTCCTGCGCGGGTTTGCGGGCAGCTTTGGTCATTCCTTCATTCCTTCTTTAATGAGATTGCCCCCGGCTTGAATGGCCGGGTTCAAGCCTTGCTGCATCATCTGCATTGCCATGGCTTGCTGATCGTTTTGTTGGACTTCCGCCTCCGAAAGGAGAAGCCCATCGGCTCTGACACCACAGGCGGTGAACACGAGTGTCAATATGTCGGCAACCCGGAGGCGCTTAGCCACTTGCTCAGGGCCAACGGCCGCTACAGCCTTGGATAGAGCCTGCTCAAGTTTGCTCAGGTCGCTACTGCGTCCCAGGGCCTCTAAGCCTGTGACCACCACCGGCTTGACATCCTTCTCGGGAAGCGCCGGGAGCTTGCCCGCTTGCTGTAGCACGTACATGGTGCGGGTTGCCAGGGGTAGCTGTAACTCTTTCGCCAGGAGCGAGTAGAGACCACCCAGGGAGTCCTCCAACTCTTGCGCCACGTATCGAATTTCCTCGGCAGTCACCCGCTCGCCTCGGCGTTGCACGGCGCTGTTCAAGAGAAACGCGAACGACAGGCGTTCAGTGGTGGAGTTGGCCTGCTCCAGGGCCACCCGGAAGTCGGAATACTTGCCGAGTTGGAGGGCGTTCACGTCATTGACGGTTCCGTCCACAAAGTCCCCGTTGCGGGCTTTCGCTAGGTCGTCCTTTTCGGTGACTCCGTTCGGGTTCACCAGGAACAGCAGCTTGGCCGCGCCCACTGCTCCCTCCAGCAGCGCCTGGGATAGCCCCTCCAGACTCAGGAGGTCTCCCAGGTACTCATGGACGTAGGAGCGCCCATAGTCACGGCCGGCTTGCTTGATGAGGCGCAGCGGAATCCAGGGACACTTGTCCAGCGGGTACTCACCCCGTGTGCCTGGGACCTCCAGCCCTCCGACCTCCTGGTACGCCACCCATTGCGTGGACTCTCGGGTGACGTGGGTGTAGATGGTCACCTCGTCTTTGTTGTCATCCCGGTTCTTGGACGCCTTCAGCAGGGCACGGAAGTCCGGGTCTAAAGCCACTCGGGCGATCTTTTCCTGGAGCACGATGTCGAGGACGTTGCCTGCGCGGTCCCTGCGGCACACATAGGCGTGCAGCCAATGGAGTTCCAGCGGCCCGTCATCAGGGAGGTACAGCAGCACGTTGCCGGCCACGATGAGGTGCTTGAACAACTCGAAGCTGGTCTCGTGAAGGCCGCGACTGGTCAGCTCAGAGGTGACCCGCGACTCAAGCGTGCTTAGCCCCGTTTCAACCTTGGAGCGAATATCCGGCGTGGCGGACATCGAGGCAAGAACTTCGTCCTCGACCTTCAGGCGGAAGAAGGGGGTCTTGGGGGGGAACAGCGCCAGCATCATCTTGGCGGCGATGTTGTTGACACCACGCGAGCCTACCGACTGGTACGGGGTCACAAAGTCGTCAACCTTGGTGGGGTGCTGCGGGAACAGCGAGGGGATCGTGACACCGGCACAGCGAGCGGCATCGGAGATGTAGGAGGAGCGCTTGGCTTGGAGGTGTGAGTAGAGGCTCCCTGCGGTTGTTTTATTGGGGAGTGCTCCGGTCATTGTTTAGCTCGGAATGTTCAGGCCGGACATACCGCTTCGGGCGGGAGTCGGGACCGTGAGCACGGAACGGCCGGAGCGGCGTGGGTTCTTCTTACCGCCAGTGTCCACAACGGTGGGCTTTACGGTCTCCTCGGGCAGCGGCACTTCAGGGGCCGGGGCGTGCGGTTTCGGAGCGGTGCACATGAGTGTTAGCGTCCTTTCTGAGTTGGGTTGATCTGATGCTCGTACTGGCGGCGCAGGAACTGGAGAACGGCTTGCTCCCCCTGGCGCACCCGCAACAGCGCCACCACGGTGTCCGCAGAGGCGTCGATTGGTGGTGTGATGGGGGTGTTGGGGAAAGCCGTGTCCAGCGCCTTCAGCAACGACTCGGAGATGGGTGCGGTGATTCGCATACTTCGCCGGGTTGTCCAATAAGGGTCGTTTTTATTTTTGGATAGCAATCGTCAGGGCGAGCATGATGGCTGCGACCTTGGCAGAGACACTGGCCCACCCAGCACGTACCTTGGCCCACAGCTTGCGGAACGGGGTAGCGATGGTGAAAGCCACGTCTGCCAGAGCGCTTTTGAAGGCACCCTTGACGGTCGGCTCTTGGCCTGCGCGGTGTTGGGCGATGAATGTCTTGACGGCCACGACGGCCACCCAAACAGTCAGGATGATGACGGCGGCGACAACGAGGGCGATGAAGATGGACAGGTGGTTCATAGGGGGTCCTTGGGGTATGTAGAGAACAGGGGGTGCGGCGGGTTAGGCGGTGCGCTTGCCGCTCGCTTGGTTTTGCTCGTGAGCGATGAGGAGGTCGATGGTGTGACGGGCCTTGCGTAGATCGGCGATGCCGTTCTTGCTGCGGAATCTCGTCACGTACTTGATGACCGTGTGCTGCATGGGGTCCAGGCGGTTCACCATTGAGAACTCAAACGGTTGAATCGGCATGTCCTTGTAGTGAGCGCCGCCCTCCTGAATGGCCCACGGGTTTTGTGTGGAACCTTGCTCGGCCGGCTGCTCGCTGGCCGCACTCGGACGTGGGTCGGTGAGAGGCGGCTCCTTTGGGCGCCACATGGGCAGAGAAACGTTGGACGAACAGGACCAGCAGATGGCCCCCTTCTTGTTGAGGGGGATGGTGGGGTCGTGCCGGGCGCACGTCAGGCAGTCGCGGCGTTCTTCCCCTTCGGGGCCGACAGGGATGGGTGGATAAGGGCTCATTGAGAATTCCCTGAACGTTGCGGTGTGGTGTGCCATTCGGTGACCGTCACTGTCTTGGTGTGCGGGTACACCTCACTCACCTCGGGGGTGAGGTAGTCCCAATCGGTGTGGTAACTCCCGTAGCGTCTCTGATCCACAGTGAAGAAACGCTTGGTCTCCAGATGCTCAAACACGGTGCACAGGTGCTGGCCTTTCCCCTCCTGTGTCCAGTCGCCAGTTTCCCGAACGGCGAAGCCTTCAGGCTCGCCATCGCCGCCGTTGAAGGCGTTCAGCAGTTCTGTTCGGGGGTCCATAAGATGGGTTTCCTTTTCTTGTAGTCGTAGTCGGTGTGGCGGCAGATACGCGCCACGCGGGCCTGCTGAATCGCCACCTGCTCGGAGAGGCCGGCCTTCCGGTAGGCGGCAACAACCACAGGCCACAGCGGGTCCTCGGTGTTCAACAGCTCCAGGGCTTTTTTCGGACCAACGCCGGGACACCCTGTGTAGCCATCGGTGGTGTCTCCGGTCAGCGTCTGGTACAGGTGCCACCAGTCCGCCTCCTCGCTGTTTATCTCGAAGAACCGACCGTTCCCTTGGTTGTAGTGCTTGCCCGGTAAGGTTTTCATGTCCTTGTCCAGACTGGCGAGGATTCGGTCGCCTTGGATCAGGGTCGGGTGGGTCAGCAGGATGCCTGCCACGTCGTCCCCCTCAAGGGTGGGACGCATGTACGCTCTGCTGCCGTACTCGGTCAGGCACCATTCAAATAGGTGGCGCCTCAGCAGGGGCCGTCTGGTGCCCTTTCGGTTGCCCTTGTAGGTGGGCAAGATGTCCAGACGCCAGTTGCGGTCTAGGTCCGTCAGCGGTAGCACGAAGTCATCTGCCTTCAAGGTGACCACTAGGGACTCGATGGCGGATCGCAGGGCGTGCTGGCCGTGTTCCTCCTCGGCGTGGTATGTCCACATGCCGTCGTCCCAGCGGTGCTCGTGCTCCACCTGGAGGGCAGCTTGATAGATCAGGATGTCAGCGTCCAGGATCGCCGTCAGCTTTGGCATGGGGGTTCTCCTTGGTTCGATTGCAGCTTGTGCAAGTGGTGTCTCGGTAGCGCCGGAATGGCATCTGGGTGTTCACCGGAAAGGCGCCATCCAGGAAGACCTGGCGACAATCCCAGCACAGCAGGGAAGTGGGGGTTGGTGATTGGTAGAGCCGCAGGTCAAAACGCATCGGCCATCTCGTCAGCAGCGAGGCCGGCCACGGAGCCGAAGCACATGGCTGCGCCCATACGGACGAAGGTGGCAGCGACTTCGCTGAAGCGGTCTTGGGCGTCAGCCGGCAGGGCGTCGAAGGCGGGTAGGAATACGCCCGCTGCCTGTCCGGCTGCCGCGTACAGCTCCTCCAGGCCAGCTTGCACGAAGCTGCGTTCCGCCACCGCGACATCCGCTAAGGCGGGTTCGCAGGTGTCTTTGAACGCTCGATAAAACTCGCTCAGCTTGGCCTGGGCCGAGTAGAACTGGGGGGAAAATTGTTTGGGCATAGCGCTCCTTTGTCTAGAGCAGACCCCGCGCGACTAGCACGGTTTGGCCTGTGGGTGTGATTCGCCATTGACGCCCGTAGGTGTCCTTGGCTTGGCGTGTGGTGATGTAGCCTTGTGAGGCCAACGCTGCTACTTCCTGTGCTCGCTCGCGGGAGAAGTCCGACTGGATACTTCGCGGCGCCAGGAACACAAGGTGCAGCGCTTCCAGCGTTTCTCTGTCCATGGTTAGTGGGTCTCGGCCCAGGTGTGGCCGATCTTGGATTCGCCATCCGTTGGACAGCGGAAGTTGAATTGCTCACCCGCTTTGCGGACCATCAGCGGCGCCAGTTCGGCGACTTCGCGGGCTATGGCTTCCGTCCGGCAGGCGATTTGCACCTCGTCGTGGACAAAGGCCACCTGTGCGTAATCCCCGTCAAAACCGTGGATGAAGCCCCTTTCCTCCATAACTGTGTGGAAATTGATGAGCCATTGCTTGCAGATGACCGCGCCGGCTGACTGCAACAGCGTGTTCAGTGCCGCGTGTTCGGAGCGAATGGGGACGATGCGCCGGTCGAGGCCGATGATGTAACCCCTCTTGGAAGCCGCCTTCACCTTGTCGATCAGCATGGACAGAGCCGGCAGTCCAGCGAGGAACTTCGTGCGCAGGCGCCGCCCGGCCGCTCGGTCTTTCCCAATGATCTGCCCCAGCTTGCCATCCCCGGCCCCGTAGAGGAACGCATAGATGAACGTCTTTGCGTTCGCTCGGGTGGGCAGGCCGGCAGCTCGCTGGTTGACGGAGTGAATGTCCGTCCCCTTGGATGAGTCGCCTGTCAGCAGGATTCGGGTGTACGCCCCGTCGTCATAGGGGTGCATGAAGTGGGCGAGGCAGCGCAACTCCAGCCCGGAGGCATCAGCGCCGACGAGCCACCAACCGGGCGGGACAACCCAGCAGGCCCGGCAGTCCTCGCCATAAGGAGAATCGCTAGAGGGCGTTTGGGAAACGTTGGGGTAGGAGTGTGTGCACCGACCAGTAACCGCGCCGTTTGGCGTGATTGAGCCATGGATTTTTCCTTCAGGTGAGACCAGCTTGAGCCATGCGTTGTCCCCGTCTCCCACCTGTCCGATGCGCTTTTGCACCAGGAGGTATTCAACGAGGTCCGCGACTGGCGGGTAGGGGAGATGTTTAAGAATTTCCTCATCGACCTGGGGCTTTCCACTGGGCGTGAACTCGGTGGGGTCCCAGCCGAACAGGGTCTTAAGGCGGTTGGCGATGTGGTCACGAGAACCGGGGTTGAACACCAGGGTCTTTTTCTTGACCACGGGAACGCCTTTGACGTAGCCCAGCTTCTTGTTGTTGACCTTGGGTGTGAACGGACGAAGCTCCACGGTCCACGGCGGGAACCACCCGGCCAGCTTGTTCTCCAGGGCAGCGCGGCGCTCAACCAGCTTCAGGTACAGGGAGCGGGCTGCGCCGGAATCGAAGTGAAAGCCGTTCCGCTCTTGCTGGGCCAGGAGCCAAGAGACGCGGTGCTCCAGCTCAAGTGACTGAAGGGCGGGCAGCTTGGCTTCGATCCGTTCAAGGAGGGCCAGAGTGACCCGAACGTCCTGGGCGCAGTAGTCCAACATCTCCGGGGTGTACTTGTCCCATGCGTCCTCCTGTTCTCCATAGTCACCCTTCAGGATTCCCAGCCGGTAGCCCCAGGCTTTCAGTGAGTGAGACCCCCAAAGGCTCCCAGGAAGCCGCCTGCTCTTGACCAGATTGGTGTCACTCTTTTTGATGTCAGGCCAAACCAGACGGGCGCACGTCAGGGTGTCGATGAGGGCTTCCTGGGGGATGTGGAGTTTGGGAAGGAGCTTGCGCAGAACGGGGTGGTCGTACTTGATGCCGTTGTGGGCGGCAACTCTGAGGCCGAGGTCCACGTAACGCTGAAGGTCCTCCTGGTAGCGCTTGGTTTCTGTTGGTGGGTAGCGGTGCTCCTGGCCTGTGCGGCGGTCGAAGATGACAGCGCAATGAAGCGTGTCCACTGTGGACAGGAGCCCGTTTGTCTCCGTGTCCGTAACCACATCCGCCAACCAGGGTGTTGGGGCGGTGTCAGCCATCATTGGGTGAGCGTCCAGGTGATGAAGCCGTCCTCAGGGGGCGAATCGTCCACGACGAAGCCGCAGCCGACGAGGTTCGACATCGAGACGTGGTTGCGGTCCGATGTGTAGGTGTTGATCCGGGTTAGGCCCAGCTCCCAAGCCTTCTTGATCCGGGCGCTGATGAGGCGCCGTTGAAAGCCCAATCCCCGGTAACCCTCCACGACACCGCAGCGAATCAGATCGGCAGTCAGCTCGTCCAACGGTTTAGTCACCGTCAGGGCGGCGAAGGCCACAGCCCGGCGACCATCCAGCACCAGCCACCAAAGGGTGTCGTGATCGGTGCCTTCAGGGTCGATGCAGAGGTCCGAGGGGAACACCTCCAGTTGCAGACGCTTAAGCCGCTCCACATCCAGTTCGCTGTCAATCCGGGCGGCACGGAGTGTGTATCGCGCCATGCTCAGAACTCCCGGTATTGGTCGCGCAGGGACTTCAAGAAGTAGCGGACGTAGCGCTGGCCGGTGGTCTTGTGCCGGCGCGTGTCGCTGACGATGACGTAGAAGGCACGCAACTCGTGGATTCGTTTGGTCAGGGACTGCACGCCCAGGTCCAGGATGGCATCGCGCTGGGTGATGCTTCCCGTGGTGTTGAGGTAGCTCAGGAGCGCTTTGCCTTGGGGCGTCAGGTCCTTCCACACCATCGGTGGAATTTGCACGTTGGCAGGAATACGCTTGGTCATTGAGGAGGTCCTTGTTGATCGGAAATGGAAAACCCCGCCGGCCCTAGGTGGGCGCAAGCGGGGTCTGTGAGGTGAGGAGGGGGGGAGAGCCTTCAGCGGCTCCCTGGGCAGATCAGTAGCCGCCCTTGATGATTTCCCCTAGGCGGCCGCCCAGGTCCATATTCAGTGCGTTCATCAGGATGGCGCTCGGGTGATAGTCGTCGGCCATGTCCTGGGCCGTGAACGTCCAATCGCCCAGTTCGACCAGGGGAACATTGCGCAGCGTGGCAACGCGGCGGATGCGGTTGCGAACGTCATCCAGGCGACTGACCGATGTCTGAGTCATGAGGCCACGCACGGGCAGTACCGGGGGAGTACAGAGGAGCGGCTTGCGGCCTACGCCCTGGCTGATGCTCACCATCGCGTTGATGCAATACTCAAAGTCCTCCAAGGAGAACACATATACACCGTAGGCCATCGCAACGGCCTCGTTGATGCCGTAGCGGAACATCTGGTACTCGGCAATGTCGTATGCGGCGGAGAAGTCGAAGGGTCCCCCCACGGTCAGGATGTCGCGCCACGGGCCGGTGTCGGTCATCGCGTGCTGTGCGGTACAGCCACCCACCGAACGGTCATCCAGGACCAGAAACGAACCCCGCCCGCCAGCACCGATGCTGCTCAGGGGTGAGTACGCTATGCCGGCGTCTTTGACAAAGGCGTTGGACGTGTAGCTGTCACCGAAGATGGAAACGGTTTTCGGGTTGTATTGAATTGCAGCGGCCACAGGGCCTCCTTATTGTTGAATGCTGAGTTAAAAGAAAAGTCCCGGAGTGCGCCGTGCGGGGCGTTGGGCGGCGTGGTCAGAAGTCCGGTGCCGTCTCGTTTTTGAAGGGCGAATCGGCGAATTGCTCGTGCGGTGCGAGACGGCCATCGCCGTGGGAATAGAGAAGGCCCAGGGTCTTGCCGGTGCTGCGGCCCGTGTTGCGATCCTTCAGAACACGGAACAGGCTCACGCCGCGCTCGCTCTCGTCCTCGGTCTGCTGATTGCGCTCCAGTCCGAACATGAAGTTGGACCAGAAGCCGATGGAGCGGGAGCCCTTGAAGTGCCGGATCATCACGCGACCTCCCTCCTCGTGGGGCTTCCCCTCAGGGGTCGTCAGGTGCGACACAAGGTGCAGGATGAGGCCCAGCTCGTGGACCAGCCCGGCCAGCTCCTTCATGATCTGTTCCAGGCTGCCCTTCTCATCGGTGGTGTCGGCCAGGGCCGTGAGGTGGTCGAGGTAGAACACCTTGATGTCCAGGGCTGTAGCCATATACCGGATGTGTCCTTTCACAACATCCCAGTCGGTTTGACCGAACGAGTCATACACGCATCCTTTGCCGATCAGCCACTCGGAGCCCTGGTCCAGTTCCTCCTGGGTCCACTCGGCGTCCGGGACGTGGAACAGCTTGCCCATGTACTTGCCAGCGATGCGCTTGCCCAGCTCATCCACAGGCGTCTCCAGGAACACCAGACCGACACGGATACCCTGCGCCATATCGAAGGCGATCTGCTGGGTGAGCCAGTCGGTCTTACCGATCCCCGTGCCGGCACCGAAGGTGTAGACCTCCTTGTAGCGGCGCCCGTAGGTGGCGGCAGTCAGGCGGTCGTCCCACCAGGGGAGCCCCATCTCGACGGGCTTCTTGATGCGTTCGATAACGTCCTCGAAAGACAGGAGCCCATCGGGTCGGTACTCCTTGGCGTTCCATATGGCTGAGACTATTTCATCTTGGCGCCCGGCCTTCATCAGCTCACTGGGGTCTTTCAGGGCTAGAGTGGCGATCTTGGCCCTGCCCACCGGGAGAATGGCGGCGCATTCTTTAGCGGCGGCTATACCTGGGTCGTCCTGGTCGAACATGAAAATCACCTCCTCGAACTTTTCCAGGAACGAGAGGTTTCGCTTGATGGCCTTGAGGGCGGCAGAGGCCCCATTGGGAACAGAGACCACAGGCCACTTGTTGTTCTGCGCCTGCGAGACGGTTAGGCAATCAATCTCGCCCTCGGTGACGACGATCTTGCGCCCCCCGCCTGACCACAGGTGGGCACCGAACAGGGCTACTTCAGAGAAGTCCCCGAGGGTGCTGAAGTCCTTGCTTGCCGTGCGGACCTTCTGGGCTACGAGGTCTCCGTCTTGGTCGCGGTAGTTCGCAACTTGGACGGTTTCCCCTTTGTGTGTGGCAACCGAATAGCCGAATTTCGCGCACGTTTCCTCGGTCAATTTGCGCTTGGGAAGCGCCCGGTATTCCCCGGTCAGTAGGCTGGACATTCGTTTACTCCTTGCGGTTTGAGGGGGTGCGCTGCCGTCGCCTGGAACGTAGTTCTCACAAGCAAAGCAGTGGGTGTGCCCGTCCGAGTACAGGCTGTTGGCGTCCCGGCTCCCGCAGGCGGTGCATGAGGTGTGGCGGATGAAGTGGGACTCGTCAGCCATGGCTGGGGAAGAACAGTGCCTTGCCACTGAACTGGAACTGCTCGGCCAGCTCGTGCTCGGCAAACACCTTGACGGCCAGGAATACAGAGCGCAGCAGGGCGTGCACGCTGTCCTCAAAGTCCCAGGCCCACCAACGGCCCCGGTGCGTCTCCAGTTCCCCGGAGACATTGCAAGGGCCTACGACAACGATTTGGAACTCGTAGCCCCAAGGCGTGTATCGGTAGTCGATACCGGCGTCCCCTAGGAGACGGGGAAGCTCGATTTCCCGGATAGTTCGGAAGAACCGCGCTCGGGCCTCGGCTTCAAACAGAGAAGGCTTGTTCATGGCAAAAGAAAAGCCCCTTGCGGGGCTGTGTTGGTTGGTGGCTGCGCCGCAGCATCAGAGGTCAGGACGTGCGGCGAGTCGGTTGGTGGGGTCGATGTTCTATAGTTGGACGATGAAAAAGTTGTTGTTATTGGCCGCTCTGGTGGCCGTTTTTCAGGTGCCCGTACACGCCAAGACCCCTGTCCCTGAGGGTCTTATTCCGAAGATAGTCCCGGCGAAACCAGCCGATAGCGTTGCTGAGGGCTGCTTTCTCGTGGTCCGCTTACTTGAGCACAAGCAACGCTCAGCAACGCTAAGCGATGCGATGGGGGCAGGCACTTGTCAGGGGTACATCAGGGCAGCGCGGGACCTGGAGTTCGACCACGGCTGCGAGATGACTCAGATTGGGTCGATAACTGATCCGTACCGACTGTTCGGCGCCGCCATCATTGACCACCGGATCAAACGTCAAATGAGTTACCTCGACGTGGCGCGGGAAGTTGTCCGTGAACTCAACGGCTGCCCCCCGCTGGAGAAGATGTAGTCCCCCTCAGGTATTCACCTCCTTCCACCATTTGCGCACATCAAAGCAGGGGCAATCCTTCTTGACTCCTTTGAAGTCGCGGTGACCCTGGATGACGGCCCCACGGTACTGCTTGGAGAGGTCCTTGAGGAGCGCCACTAGGGTCACCATCTGCTCCGGCGTGTAGTTGTTCTCGGCGGTCTTGCCATCTTTCTCGGCTACCCCGCCAGCCAAGCAGATGCCCAGGCTGGTGGCGTTGTGGCCGTAGACGTGTGCACCAATCAAGTCCTGGCCGCGCCCTTCTTCAACGGTGCCGTCTCGGCGGATAACGAAGTGATAACCGATGCAGGCCCAGCCTCTGCCGCGATGCCAGCGGTCGATGGTTCGTGCTCCGATGTCTTGGGAGGGTCGGGTGGCGCTCGCATGGACCACGAGGTAGTCCGTGCGGGGGCGTTTTTTGAGTCCGGCTACGGTGCTCATGTGTTTTCCTTTCTGGGTTCGTCCAGCCACGCCGGGGGGATTAGCCGGTCGGTGTACTGAAAGCCGTGCTTCGCGCACCACGCGGCATAGCTGGTAGGGGAGCCCTTGTAGATGGGCGCTTTGCTCCGTGAGAAAACGAAGCGGATGTCGATGTCTGGGTGCTGGGCGCGGATGAGGAGATGCTTCTTGCGGTCGGCCGAATCGAAAATTCCCTTGGATTCAATGACGATTCCGTTGGGGAGAACGAAGTCCGGCGTGTACCTGTGGTTTTCGGCGGGGGTCTCATACTTGATGACTGACCCCTTGTCCTCGTACAGGACTTCAACACCGATAGATGCCAGTTGAGCTGCGAGCTTTGCTTCCAGCCCGCTCCGGTAAGCGGTGATCCGCTTGATTGCCTTCCCCCCAGCCGCGCGGCGGGGAGCTGTCATCAGAAGTCCTCGTCACCTGCGGTGTCAGCGGGCACAGCCGCATCGGACACAGCATCGTCGCCTGCGGCCTCGAATTCGGAGCTGTCGAAGCCGTCGTCCTCCGGCGCAAATCCGAAGCCACCAGCGTCTCGCTGACCACCCTGGACGAGCTTGATGACCTGAGCCGCCTTCAGGCGCAGCGAGACACCAGCCGCACCCGTGCCGGGGATGAAGTACGGGTTGGCCGTGAACGATAGGCGACCCTCGCTGCCACCCCAAATCTCAGGCACCTTTTTGAGGGCCACGCCTCGGGCGTCAAACACGGCCGGGCGCTGGTTCCAGGTGCTCTTGTCCTTGCGCACGCCGCCGGCTCTCATGGCGATCTTGATGAGGACGTAGCCCGTGGGCTCCTCGGTCTCCTTGTCGTACTCAGGGGCGCCCACGTCGTTGAAGGTCACCTCCTTCAGCTTCTTGCGTTGAGCAATCGGCAGCTCTTTGAAGGCGCGGCTTGCTTCTTCACGGGCTTCTTCGATCAGGCCACCCAGCTTCTCGCTGATGAACTTTTCAGCGTCCGCTTCGGGCAGCTTCAGGGTGACCTTGTACTCACCATCCGGTTTCGGAAACGCCTTGGTCCCGAAGTCGGGCTTGTCCAGGGACGGGTAGACGAACACGCCTCGGGGGGAGGTGAATTCCAGTGCTCGCTTCTTGGTATCTTTGCTCATAGGGCTCTTTCAGGGGAAAAGAAAAGCACCTCGTAGGTGCCTTCAGGTTTGTGTGCTGGGTCGTTACACCCAGGTGATGGGATCAGGGGTGATGAACACCGGGATGCCGTACAGCGTGTGGCGGGCAACTAGGGTTTCCTGGTATCCGTGGCTACCGATGACCGTGCGGTGGACACGGTGTTTGGCCGTGGGCTTTCCGATGGCCCCGCCTTGCTCGCGCATCTCTAAGCCCCTCATTACGGACGCCCACTCGGGGGGGCTGAACGTGAACGCTGCGGTGAAGCAGGCACCAGGGAGGGTGCTCTCGGCGGCTTGTCGGCAGGCTTCCGGGATATCTTTGGGATCGAACGACAGAAGTTGCATCGGCGGTCCTCCTTCAGGCGCCGAAAGTGTTCTCGATGGCATCCGCGTCGATGCCGGCTTCCATCAGTTCGGTCCGCAGGTCCACAGGGATGGGACGCCCCTCGCTCGCCAGCGTGATGGCGCGGCGGGTCTGGATGGCGAACGCGGACGGGTGGTCAGCGCCCATCGGGGGTGTATCAATGGAAGGGACGGAGTAGTCGAATGCCATGGTGATCCTTTGGTTGGGTGAGGAGGACACCTGACGAAGACGCCGGGTTGTCCAATAAGGGTCGTTTTTATTGAAAATCCCGGAGTAGGGATGGTCACGATTGCGAGAGTGTTCAGGCAAAGCAATACCTGCTCGCCTTGACGGCCTCTAGGTCCAGAGAGCCAACGGGCGGTATCGGCGGGAACTTCGCCGCCACCTCCGGGGCGACCAACTCAGCCATTGAGTCCTGGAAATTGCCAAGCACGTTTATCCCCCCGTAGATTTCCACGAACGCCTCGCGGACCGCCTTGAAATACACGTCCATGTCGCAGGCGTGGGTCCCGAACGAGTCATGGACCACGGCGAACGAGGTAACCCCGGACTCCTCGCCCCGGACCACAGTGAGGGTCAGGTGAGCGGCATCGCAGGAGTGGACGAAGTTCGGCGCAATGCCGTCCTCCATCTTCCGCACGTTCAGCCCGCCGTCCTTGCTCGGTTCCAGCAGCGGCAGGGTGAGACCACCGTGCAGGCTGGTCGTTACTCGGCGTGTACGCATGTCCGGGTACGCCTGCATCACTGGGAAGCCCACGGCGTTCTCCCAGCGGGCCGGGATGTTCTCCTTGGCGACCCGGTTAGCCACCGACTGGAGCCACTTCATCGCTGAGGTTGCCGCCACCAGGGTCTCCGTGACCGAAGCCCAGATTTTCTTGGCGAGGTAGCGGGCAGTCGCGTTCTTGTCCCCGGTGAACGGGTAGAGGTCCTTGTCGATGCTCCCATCAGGGCCTGTGGCGTGGGCCAGGGCCGGGTCCAGGATGTCGTCAAGGAGCTGGTCGGTGAACCCGTACTCTTTCGACCCGTAGGCGAGCGTCATCACCGGGCGCTTGGTCACCTTGCGTGTCACCCCGAACTCCAGCCACTGAGCGGCGAGGGTCTTGGTGCCCTGAATCACCACAGCCGCGCCATCCTTGGTGTGGCTTAGACTGTCCTCGGTGCCATGTTCCAGGTCTCGGCGCAGCTCGGCACTCACGGCGTCCGCCACGATCCGGTACACGTCCTGGGGCCGCTCCTCAGGGGTGAGGTTCACAGCGCGGGCGCCGCTGGGGTCTCGCAGCATGGCGCTGAAGTGTTGGATTCCCGAACACGAGCCGTCCATTGCCACCGACAGGTGCGACACGAAGCCGTCCGGGTCCGCCCGGTAATCGTTCCACTCGAAACAGAACGCCAGGAACTGCCAGGGGGAGTCGATAGCGATTTCGCCAATGGCTCGGCACCAGCCCCGGTTGTTCATCGGATCAGCGGCGCATGCCCGGATGGCCTCATCGTTATCCCAGACCCATTGCACACGCTCCTCGAAGGTCACCTTGTCGTTGCCGGCGAGGTTGGCCCCTTGGTAGGCCAGCCAGAAGGCCCCGCGCTCCCCCAAAGGCTTCCCCTCGGCGAACCTGAGGAGGCCCTTGGCGGGGTCAGCGCCTTGCGGGGATAGTCCAGAGGGGACAGAGTAGAGGCGCCCACGGTAGTCGTACTGGTAGGGGAAGTAGATTGCCGGGTACTTGGCGAACCTGTTGGCGGTGCCCAGCATCAAGTTGGTGGCGATGCGCTCGCCGCTCAGGCTCTTGTTTGCGGCCCAGGCGACGGCAGCGCGGCGGCGCCAGCTCCTGCGGGACTCCTCGTTGCTTGCGATGTCAGCCGGCTTTGGGGGGATAGGAACGCCACCACGGTGGGGCAGACCCGCCTCGGCAATGTCCTCATCCCACATGCTATTCATCACTTCCAGGACGCGGTTGTTCACTTGCCACCCCGTGTTCTGGACGTTGTTGATGGCCTCGTAGATCACAGGCATCTCGTAGTTGGGCAGCTCGGCGAGGAACCCCTGGTTGCGGGTTTTCACGAGCGGGTAGGGCCGCTTGGCGTAGGTTAAATAGCCCCCGAACTCCTCCGGCGACCAAGGCATAGGCGGGACCACCATCGGCTCGTGCTGTGGGCGCAGGGCCTCGGTTGCCGCGTTGCGTCGGTCGATCCAATCCAGGGCGGCTTGTGTCGGCAGCAACTCGTTGTACGTCTTACCTTTCCGGCCCCGTGCGGCTTGAACGTGGAACAGCCCCGTGGTCTCGATAACGAAGTCGATCAGGGCTAGTCCGATGTGGACCCGCTCATGCGCCGGCAGCTCGTCAACGACGCCCTTGAGGTGGCGGTGAACAAAAGTGCGGCGGAACTGGTGCGACACCCGCTCCGTGGCGTTTTTCACGAGCTTGCCCGCCTCCTTGGCGTCCTTTTCTCTCAGCTCCTCCAGGCGCATCTCGTCGTCCACCATTCGGCCAACCACAGAGGCCACCGAAGTGAGGTGGCGAGTTGATCGGATGCCAGCCACGCATCCCAGGAGAGCGAGGTATGCCGCCTTGCGGGGGTTGATCTTCCGCAAGTGCTTTGCGGAGGCGTGTCGCTTGCCGGGCTTGCCCGTATCCAAGGAGCGGAGGAATTCTTCGATGCGATCCGCGACCACAGCATTGAACCGCTTCATCAAGGCGGTGCCGAAGCTCGTGCTGTTCTCCTGCTCACGCTGGCGAGCTGACTCCAGGTTGCGGTAATACGAATCTATCCCGCGTTCCATGATTTCCTGTTCGATCCGTAGCTGTTCCGAGACCATCTCGGGATCGAGAGAATCAAAGTAAATAGAAAAGGCGTCACCGCCCTTAAGGGATAAAACCGACACTATGTGGACACTCCTATAGTTGACCTACTGGGGACCTACTGGGACCTGTAGGGGGGTTGACGGGGATAGCCTTCATCAACTTTTTCACTTCACCTTCAGCCTGGGTGGCCTGAAGTCGCCTGAAAAACTCATGAACGTGTCGTTACGGGACCCCCGAAGCCGGGTTGTCCAATAAGCGTCGTTTTTATTCAGGCTGGTGAGCGGCAACCTTGTGGCAAGTCCTGTGGCAGGGACGTGTCACAATGGCTGTCTTTGCCGCCACCGTGGTGAAATCGGTAAACACAGGGGACTTAAAATCCCTCGTCAAATCAATGACTTAGCGGTTCGAGTCCGCTCGGTGGCACCAGTAGTGAGCCCCGGTATCGGACTTAAAATCCGCCGCTTGCCGAAAGGCGGCGTGCCGGTTCGATCCCGGCCCGGGGTACCAGCTTTGAGGATGTTGAAGACGCCATGAATCACGACGACGCACCTTTCGAGATTCACGTGCATGGCGATGTCAAGCTGCGCGGCGACGTGCGCTTCGATGCCTTGCAGGAAGCCCTCAAACCCCTGTGGAAGTACGCCGGTGGACGCTCGCTGGCCGATGGTGCGGCCAGCCTGTACGAGGACGAGCCCGGTATCCGCTTCGACCCGCACCAGCACCTGCTGCAGATGTGCTGGACCTTGCGCGGCGAGGACGACTTCCGTCATCAACTCGACGATCTGTGCATGAACCTGAACGAGCTTTCCGCCGAGGGCTCGCAGATCGAGGTCACCTTCTACGACGTCGACTACGACGAGGACGACGAAGAAGACGGTCGCGATGCGCGCGACGACTTTGTCCTGCTGTTCGTGGGCCCTACGCCCGAGGCCATCATGCAGGCGCAGCGCGATCTGCTGGTCGAGGACGTGGTCAGCCTGATGGAGCGGCATTTCGACGGTGCCGAACTGGGTGGCGTGGTCGCCGAGATCGACAAGCTGTTCGACAACCGCTTCAATGCGCTCACCAGCTCGCTGGAGCTGGGCAAGCCGCGCAGTCCCGGTGGCGGCACGCCGGGCCACGGCGGGGGCCGCCGGCCGCGCCACCTGCACTGATCGCCACCGCTCGCTGCGGCCCAGGCTGATCCCGTCGGCGCTTGCTATGCTGGTGGCCGTTTGGCCGCCTGAATCGGCCAGGAGGCGCCTCGCATGGCGGTGTTTTCTTCGGATGTGCTGAACCCCGGTGTCCGGCGACGCGAGTTGTTCGGCTGGGCGATGTACGACTTCGCCAATTCCGGCTACACCACGGTGGTGCTGACGGCCGTGTTCGCGGCCTATTTCGTCGGCGGCGTGGCGGGTGGGGCGGCCTGGGCGCCACTGGCCTGGACGGCGGCGCTGAGCGTCTCGCACGTCATCGTCATGCTGACCATGCCCAGTCTGGGGGCCTGGGCCGATTTGCGGGCCGCCAAGAAACGGCTGCTGATGCTGACCACCGCCGCCTGCGTGCTGACCACGCTGGCGTTGGCCTGGGCGCGACCTGGCGCGGTGCTGTTGGCCATGGCCTTGATCGTCGTGTCCAACACCTTCTACGCCTATGGCGAATCGCTGACCGCGGCTTTCCTGCCCGAACTCGCCAAGCCCGATGCGATGGGCAAGGTCAGTGGCTGGGGCTGGGGCCTGGGCTATCTGGGCGGCATGCTGACCTTGGGGCTGTGCCTGGCCTACGTGTTGAGCGCCCAGGCCCAAGGGATTCCGGCCAGCCAGTTCGTGCCGGTCACGATGTGGATCACGGCCGCCATGTACGGCTTGGCGGCGCTGGTCACCTTTGCCCTGCTGCGCGAACACGCGCAACCCTCCTCGGCCGGTACCTCCGAGGCAGGCAGCGGCCCGCGGGCGGCATTGCGCCGGCTGCGCGCCACCTTCCGTGAGGCGAGCCGCTACCGCGACTTCATGTGGCTGCTGCTGTGCACCGTGGCCTACCAGGGTGGCGTGGCGGTGGCCATTACCTTGGCGGCCATCTACGCCGAGCAGGTGATCGGATTTCAGCCGCAGGAAACCATGCTGTTGATCTTCGTGCTGAACATCGCGGCGGCGGTGGGGGCTTTTGGCTGCGGGTACCTCCAGGACGCCTTTGGCCACAAGCGCGTGCTGGCGTTGACGCTGCTGGGCTGGGTGCTGACCTGCGTGCTGGCCGCGCTGGCGACCAGCAAGGGCCAGTTCTGGTGGGCCGCCGGCGTGGCCGGGCTGTGCATGGGCTCCAGCCAATCGGCGGGGAGGGCCATGGTGGGGCTGTTCGCGCCCGAGGCCCGGTTGGCCGAGTTTTTTGGGTTGTGGACCTTTGGCACGCGCCTGGCCAGCATCGTCGGGCCCTTGGCCTACGGTCTGATCACCTGGGCCACCGGCGGCAATCAGCGCGTGGCCATTGCCAGCACCACGGTGCTGTTCGTGCTGGGCCTGTTGGCCCTGGCACCGATCCGCGTGGCGCGCGGACGCGCGGCGGCGATGGCCGCCACGGTTTAAGCCGAAGCCAGTTCGACGCGCTCGACCCGTTCGTCGCCGGGTGGCAGGTCCAGCCAGCGCCGCGCGGCGGCCTGCAGTCTGGCCGTGTCACCGGTGGCCAGCAGGCGCACCTGACCGGGGCGGTCCAGCGCGGGACCGTCGTGCGAGGGCGGGCGCAACAAACTGGCCTGGTTCAGCAGTCGCCAGGTCTGCCGAGCGACCGGTGCACCGGCATCGAGAAGCGCCACCGTGGTCGGTACGCGCAGCCGGATCTGTTCGCCGATCAAGGGGTAATGCGTGCAGCCCAGCACCACGGTGTCGACGGCCGGGAAACCCATGGCCGGGTGGAACACCGGGGCCAGGTAGCGGTCCACCAGCTCGTCGCAGGCCGTGCCATCGCCATCCAGCGCCCACTGTTCAATGGCCGCGGCCAGGCCGTCGCAGGCGATTTCGGTGAAGCGCAGTTGGGGCGCGGTGGCGCTGACCCTCAGCCGCAAGGCCGCGTACTTGCCGCTGGCCAGGGTGCCGCGCGTGGCCAGCACGGTCACGTGGCCGCTCAGCGTGTGGCGGGCGGCCGGTTTCAGCGCGGGTTCGATGGCCACGATGGGCCAGTCCGGATGGTCCTCGCGCAGGCGCTCCACGGCCACCGCGCTGGCGGTGTTGCAGGCGATGACCAGCGCCTTGACCGCGTGCGCCTCGCGCAGATGGCGCGTGATCGCCTCGGTGCGCTCCAGCACGATCTCGTCGCGGCGTTCGCCGTAAGGCGTCCAGGCGCTGTCGGCGACGTAGACAAAATGTTCGTTCGGCAGGGCCTCGCGCAAGGCCCCCAGCACCGACAGCCCGCCGATGCCGCTGTCAAAGACGCCGATGGCGGCCCCTGGGTCGAAATCCGGCCGGCCAGGCATCAGGCCGCCGAGACGGCGATGCCCTTGAATTCGCCGGACGCGATGCGCTTTTCCCACTCGGCCGGGCCGGTGATGTGGGCGCTGGTGCCGCCGGCATCGACCGCCACGGTGACCGGCATGTCGACCACGTCGAACTCGTAGATGGCTTCCATCCCCAAGTCTTCAAAGCCGACCACCTTGGCCTTCTTGATGGCCTTGCTGACCAGGTAGGCGGCGCCGCCCACGGCCATCAGGTAGGCCGACTTGTGGTTCTTGATGGCCTCGATGGCGGTGGGGCCGCGCTCGGCCTTGCCGATCATGGCGATCAGGCCGGTTTGGCTGAGCATCATGTCGGTGAACTTGTCCATGCGGGTCGACGTGGTGGGCCCGGCCGGGCCCACGGCTTCGTCGCGCACCGGGTCGACCGGGCCGACGTAGTAGATGACGCGGTTGGTGAAGTCGACGGGCAATTTTTCGCCCTTGGCCAGCATGTCCTGGATGCGCTTGTGCGCGGCGTCGCGGCCGGTGAGCATCTTGCCGTTGAGCAGCAGGGTCTGGCCGGGCTTCCAACTGGCGACCTGCTCCTTGGTCAGGGTGTTGAGTTGGACGCGCTGGCTTTTTTCGGTGTCGGGTGCCCAGTCGACCTTGGGCCAAAGGTCCAGGCTGGGCGGGTCGAGGTAGACCGGGCCGCTGCCGTCCATCACGAAGTGCGCATGCCGCGTGGCGGCGCAGTTGGGGATCATGGCCACGGGCTTGCTGGCGGCGTGCGTGGGGTACATGGCGATCTTCACGTCCAGCACGGTGGTCAGGCCACCCAGGCCCTGCGCGCCAATGCCCAGGGCGTTGACCTTGTCGAACAGCTCCAGGCGCAGCTCCTCGACCTGGCTGAGCTTGTCGCCCTTGGCAGACTTGGCCTGCAGCTCGTACATGTCCAGGTCGTCCATCAGGCTTTGCTTGGCCAGCAGCACGGCTTTTTCAGCGGTGCCGCCGATGCCGATGCCCAGCATGCCCGGCGGACACCAGCCGGCGCCCATGGTAGGCACGGTTTTCAGCACCCAGTCGACCAGGCTGTCGCTGGGGTTGAGCATGACCATCTTGCTCTTGTTCTCGCTGCCGCCGCCCTTGGCCGCCACCGTCACGTCGACCGTGTTGCCCGGCACGATCTCGGTCACGATGACCGCGGGGGTGTTGTCCTTGGTGTTCTTGCGGGCGAACAGCGGATCGCCCACCACGCTGGCGCGCAAGGTGTTGTCCGGGTGGTTGTAGCCGCGGCGCACGCCCTCGTTGATGGCGTCGTCCAGGCTGCCGGTAAAGCCTTCAAAGCGCACGTCCATGCCGACCTTGAGGAACACGTTGACGATGCCCGTATCCTGGCAGATGGGCCGGTGACCGGTGGCGCTCATCTTGCTGTTGGTGAGGATCTGCGCCATCGCGTCCTTGGCCGCGGGCGACTGCTCGCGCTCGTAGGCGCGCGCCAGGTGCTGGATGTAATCGGCCGGGTGGTAGTAGCTGATGTACTGCAGGGCGGCAGCAATGGACTCGACGAGGTCGTCTTGGCGGATCGTGGTCATGTCGTGGCTTCCATGGGGGAATAGGGGTTACAAACGCGACGCCGTTGCGTTCGGAGCTATGCTGGGACGCATCCCGTGCGGCGCACGCCCAGCATTTTGACAGCGGAACTGGCATGAACATGACAAGCACCCGTACCGAGCGCGACACCTTCGGCCCCATCGAGGTGCCGGCCGACCATTTGTGGGGGGCGCAGACGCAGCGCTCGCTGCAGAACTTCGACATCTCGGGCGAGCGCCAGCCGCGCGAGATCATCACCGCGCTGGCGCTGGTCAAGCGTGCCTCGGCGACCGTGAACCAGGCGCTCGGCCTGCAGGACGGGGCCAAGACCGACGCCATCGTCGCCGCCGCGCAAGAGGTGATCGACGGTCAGCATCCGGATGAATTCCCGCTCGTGGTGTGGCAGACCGGCTCCGGCACGCAGACCAACATGAACGTCAACGAGGTGCTGGCCAACCGCGCTAGCGAGTTGATGGGCGGCGTGCGCGGCGAAGAGCGCCTGGTCCACCCCAACGACGACGTCAACAAAAGCCAGTCCAGCAACGACGTGTTCCCCACCGCCATGCATGTGGCAGCGGTGCAGGCGCTGACGCACCACTTGCTGCCCGCCATGGCCTTGCTGCGCGGCACCCTGGAGCACAAGGCGCGCGACTTTGCCGACATCGTCAAGATCGGCCGCACCCACCTGCAGGACGCCACGCCGCTCACGCTGGGGCAGGAGGTGTCGGGCTGGGCGGCGCAACTGGCCCAGGGCGAGGCGCATGTGCGCGCCAGCCTGCCGCATCTGTGCGAGTTGGCGCTGGGTGGCACGGCTGTGGGCACCGGCCTGAACGCGCCCAAGGGCTACGCGGAAGGCGTGGCCAAGGAGCTGGCGCGCCTTACCAGTCTGCCGTTTGTCACGGCGCCCAACAAGTTCGAGGTGATGGCCGCGGCCGACGCCTTTGTGTTTGCGCACGGCGCGCTCAAGACCGTGGCCGCCAGCCTGATGAAGATCGCCAACGACGTGCGCTGGCTGGCCAGCGGGCCGCGCAGCGGCATCGGTGAGATCAGCATCCCTGAGAACGAGCCCGGCTCCAGCATCATGCCGGGCAAGGTCAACCCCACGCAGAGCGAGGCGGTGACCATGCTGGCGGCGCAGGTGTTCGGCAACGATGTGGCGATCAACTTTGGCGGCGCCAGCGGCAACTTTGAGCTGAACGTGTTCCGCCCCATGATTGCGCACAATTTCTTGCAGAGCGTGCGCCTGCTGGCCGATGGCATGCGCAGCTTCAACGACCACTGCGCCGTGGGCATCGAGCCCAACCGCGAGCGCATTGCCGAGCTGGTGCAGCGCTCGCTGATGCTGGTGACGGCGCTCAACACCCACATCGGCTACGACAAGGCCGCCGCCATCGCCAAGAAAGCGCACAAGGAGGGCAGCAGCCTGCGCGAGGCGGCCATCGCCTCAGGTCATCTCACGGCCGAGCAGTTCGACGCCTGGGTGCGGCCACAGGACATGGTTTGATGACGCCTCTGATTGCTATTAAAATAGTAGCTATTAGCGCTGATTTTGCAAGCGAAGACGGCCGATTTGGTTGGTGAAAATTTGGCCTCGACGCCGCTTCAGTGGTGGTTGCTGCTGGTGGAAGACACCAGCTTGTCGGTGTAAGCGATCGCCACGGCCGACAGCAGGAAGGTGATGTGGATCAGCGTCTGCGCAATCAACACCTTGTCGGAGTAGTTGCCGGCGTTGATGAAAGTCTTGAGCAGGTGGATGGAGCTGATGCCGATGATCGACAGCGCCAGCTTCACTTTCAGCACCGAGGCGTTGACGTGGTCCAGCCATTCGGGCTGATCGGGGTGGCCTTCGAGCCGCAGGCGGCTGACGAAGGTCTCGTAGCCACCGACGATGACCATGATCAGCAGGTTGGAGATCATCACCACGTCGATCAGCGCCAGCACGACGAGCATGATCAGCGTCTCGTTCAACGCTTCAGGCATTACATCGCCCTTGTAGCCGATGCTGGTCACCAGTGCCTGCAGCGCCGCCTTGTTGCCAAAGGCGGCCTCGATCAGGTGGAACAGCTCCACCATGAAGTGCATGACATAGACGCCCTGCGCCAGGATCAAGCCTAGGTACAGCGGCAACTGGAGCCAGCGGCTGGCGAAGATGATGGCCGGCAGCGGTCGCAGCGGGCGGTTGATGGGGGCTTGGGTGGGGTCCGACATGACGGAATGTGATCGAGGGGGTGAAACCGAGGGAAACCTCGCATTCTAGACAGCCGGCGGCACCTGCTCCAGGGGGCGCCAATGGGGCTAGAGTGCGGGTTGCAAGGGCGACGGACTGCGCAACGAGTCAGTGCTTTGTAAGAGCGGGCCGGAATGATGCCCGGGTGTTGCCACGGTGCGCTGGGCATCGGTCGGCTTGTGGATCAATATGAAGGAGACAAGGCTCATGAGTGCCATTGAATCGGTTCTGGTCGAAAACCGCGTGTTCCCCCCGAGTGAGGCGATGGTCAAGGCCGCGCGCATCGGCGGCATGGACGCCTACAAGGCTTTGTGCGACGAGGCGGAAAAAGACTTCACCGGCTTCTGGAGCAAGCGCGCCCAGGAGAACCTGGTGTGGGCCAAGCCCTTCACCCAGGTGCTGGACGAGTCCAACAAGCCCTTCTACAAGTGGTTTGCCGATGGTCAGCTGAACGCCAGCGCCAACTGCCTGGACCGCCACGTCGGCACGCCGACCGAGAACAAGACCGCCATCATCTTCGAGGCCGACGGCGGCGAAGTCACCAAGGTCACCTACAAGGAACTGCTGACGCGCGTCAGCCAGTTCGCCAACGCACTCAAGGCCCACGGCGTCAAGAAGGGCGACCGGGTGCTGGTCTACATGCCCATGACCGTGGAAGGCGTGATCGCCATGCAGGCCTGCGCGCGCATCGGCGCCACGCACAACGTGGTGTTCGGTGGCTTCTCGTCCAAGGCGGTGCAAGAGCGCATTGCCGACGCCGGCGCCGTGGCGGTGATCACCGCCAACTACCAGATGCGCGGCGGCAAGGAGCTGCCGCTGAAAGCCATCGTCGACGAAGCCCTCAGCCTGGGCGGCTGCGAGTCGGTCAAGAACGTGTTCGTTTACGAGCGCACGCCCACGGCCTGCGCCATGGTGGCCGGCCGCGACAAGACCTTCACCGAGGCGCTCAAGGGCCAGAGCACCGAGTGCGTGCCCGAGATCGTCGATGCCGAGCACCCGCTGTTCGTGCTGTACACCTCCGGCTCCACCGGCAAGCCCAAGGGCGTGCAGCATTCCACCGGCGGCTACCTGCTGTGGGCCAAGCTGACCATGGACTGGACGTTTGACCTGCAGCCCAGCGACGTCTTCTGGTGCACGGCCGACATCGGCTGGATCACCGGCCACACCTACGTCGCCTATGGCCCGCTGGCCGCTGGTGCCACGCAGATCATCTTTGAAGGCGTGCCGACCTACCCGGACGCTGGCCGCTTCTGGCAGATGATCGAGCGCCACAAGTGCACCATCTTCTACACCGCGCCCACGGCCATCCGCTCGCTCATCAAGGCGTCGGAGACCAACGAGAAGGTGCACCCCAAGAACTCCGACCTGACCAGCCTGCGCATCATGGGCAGCGTGGGCGAGCCGATCAACCCCGAAGCCTGGATGTGGTACTACAAGAACGTCGGCGGCGAGCGTTGCCCCATCGTCGACACCTTCTGGCAGACCGAGACCGGCGGCCATATGATCACGCCGCTGCCGGGCGCCACGCCGCTGGTGCCGGGCTCTTGCACGCTGCCGCTGCCGGGCATCATGGCCGCCATCGTCGATGAGGCTGGCAACGACGTGCCCAATGGCTCAGGCGGCATTCTGGTCGTCAAGAAGCCCTGGCCCAGCATGATCCGCACCATCTGGGGCGATCCGGACCGCTTCAAGAAGAGCTACTTCCCCGAGGAGCTCAAGGGCTACTACCTGGCTGGCGACGGCGCCGTGCGCGATGCGGAGCGCGGCTATTTCCGCATCACCGGCCGCATCGACGACGTGCTGAACGTCTCCGGCCACCGCATGGGCACGATGGAGATTGAGTCCGCCCTGGTGGCCAAGACCGACCTGGTGGCCGAGGCCGCCGTGGTGGGCCGCCCGGACGACCTGACGGGCGAGGCCATCGTGGCCTTTGTGGTGCTCAAGCGCTCGCTGCCGCAGGGCGACGAGGCCAAGCAGATCGCCAAGGAACTGCGCGACTGGGTGGCCAAGGAGATCGGCCCCATCGCCAAGCCCAAGGACATCCGCTTTGGCGAGAACCTGCCCAAGACCCGCTCCGGCAAGATCATGCGCCGCCTGCTGCGTAGCCTGGCCAAGGGCGAGCAGATCACGCAGGACACCAGCACGCTGGAAAACCCGGCCATCCTGACGCAGTTGGACCAGACCTTCTGAGGTTGATCCACTTGGCACCCGGCCAAGCGGGCGGCTGGGCTGTTGATGGGCTGCTTGAGGCGAGGCGGGCATGCCCGCATCACCGATCGTCGCGAGCCGATTGAGGCGATCGCCTCGGGCTGCCCGATCTGTGAGCACCGGGGTGGCGAATGCCCAGGTCGGCGATCTGTGGCAGGCCTCCGGTCCGATACTGGTGCACAAAAAAGCCCGCAAGTGCGGGCTTTTTGGGTGGGCCCCCTCCTTGCAGAGGAGCGGGTGGAGTCACCGCATCACTTGAGCGACAGAACCCAGGTGGCCAGCTTCTTGGCTTCGTCGGCGTTGACGTTGGCGTTCGGGGGCATGGGCACGGCACCCCAAACGCCCTGGCTGCCTTTCATGATGGCGGTGGCCAGTTTGTCGGCGGCACCGGCTTCGCTGGCGAATTTCTTGGCGACGTCTTTGTAGGCGGGGCCCACCAGTTTCTTGTCGACGGTGTGGCAGGCCATGCAGTTCTTGGACTTGGCCAGTGCCTCATCGGCCAGTGCGGGCGCGGATACAGCGATGGCGGCCAAAGCGCCAACAGCCAACAGAACTTGCTTCATAGTCTTCCTCAATCGTGGGTGGTTAAGCTACATTCACTCAACGTATTCTAGTGCGCTCAGTTGACATCAGCCGGCGACAAATCTGCGACCAGTTCAAGAAAAACATGTATCTGTTGGGACTTGGAATCATTCTCCTGCTCATGAAATGGCAAGAGTTGGGCCCCGTGGCGGCGTGGTCGTGGTGGTGGGTGCTGTCACCGTTCGCGGGGGCCATGGTGTGGTGGGCCTGGGCGGATTGGTCGGGCTACACCAAACGCAAGGTCATGGAGCGCGAGGATCAGCGCCGGCGAGATCGCATCGACCGCCAGCGCGAGGCCATCGGGCAGAAGCCGAAGACCGGCGCTTCGCGCAAGCGCTGAGGCAAGCGGCCTTTGCCGCTGCCGCACGGCGCTGTCCAACCGATTTTATTTTGCTCTTAAAAAGAGAGCTGATCAGGAAGGTACAGCGCCGGCATCCGGGTGGTCAGACCCCGCAACCAGCGGAGAAATCGTCCAGCACCGCGCCCCGGCTGGCGCTGGCGGCGTTGAACGCGAACTTGGCTTGCACGCCGCGCGTGTAGCGCGGGGCGGGAGCCTTCCAGGCGGCGCGGCGCTGGGCCAGTTCGGCGGCGTCCACGTTCAGCTCCAGCTGCAGCTGATGTGCGTCGATGGTGATCGAGTCGCCTTCATGCACCAGCGCGATATTGCCGCCCGCGGCGGCCTCGGGTGCCACGTGGCCCACCACCATGCCCCAGGTGCCGCCAGAGAAGCGCCCGTCGGTGATCAGGCCCACGCTTTCACCCAGGCCAGCGCCGATCAGTGCGCCCGTGGGCGCCAACATTTCGGGCATGCCCGGCCCGCCCTTGGGGCCGAGGTAACGCAGCACCATCACGTCGCCGGCCTTGATCTTGCCGTCCAGGATGGCCTGCAGGGCCGATTGCTCGTCGTCGAACACGCGCGCTGGGCCGGTGATGACGGGGTTTTTCAAGCCCGTGATCTTGGCCACCGCGCCCTCGGGGCTCAGGTTGCCCTTGAGGATGGCCAGGTGCCCTTGCGCGTACATCGGCTGGTCGATGGGGCGGATGACGTCCTGCCCGGCGGGCGGGGTGTCGGGCACGTCCTTCAGGTTCTCGGCCACGGTCTTGCCGGTGATGGTGATGCAGTCGCCGTGCAGCAGGCCGGCTTTCAGCAGAATCTTCATCACCTGCGGGATGCCACCGGCCTGGTGCAGGTCCACGGCCAGGTACTTGCCGCTGGGTTTCAGGTCGCACAGTACCGGCACCTTCTTGCGCATGCGCTCGAAGTCGTCGATGGTCCATTCCACCTCGGCCGAGTGGGCGATGGCCAGGAAGTGCAGCACGGCGTTGGTGGAGCCACCGGTGGCCATGATGACGGCCACGGCGTTCTCGATGGCCTGCTTGGTGACGATGTCGCGCGGCTTCAGGTCCTTCTTGATGGCCTCGATCAGCACCTTGGCCGACTCCTTGGCCGAGTTCTGCTTCTCGTCGTGCGGGTTGGCCATGGTGCTGGAGTAGGGCAGCGACATACCAAGGGCCTCGAAGGCGCTGGACATGGTGTTGGCCGTGTACATGCCGCCGCACGAACCGGTGCCGGGAATGGCGTGCTGCTCGATTTCCTTCAGGTCGCTGTCGCTCAGCTTGCCGGCGGCGTTCTGGCCCACGGCCTCGAACACGCTGACGATGTTCAGGTCTTGCCCCTTCCACTTGCCGGGCAGGATGGTGCCGCCGTACACGTAGATGGCCGGCACGTTGGCGCGCAGCATGCCCATCATGCCGCCGGGCATGTTTTTGTCGCAGCCGCCGACCACCACCACGCCGTCCATCCACTGGCCCTGCACGCAGGTCTCGACGCAATCGGAGATGACCTCACGGCTGACCAGGCTGTACTTCATGCCCTCGGTGCCCATGGCCATGCCGTCGCTGATGGTGGGGGTGCCGAAAATCTGGGCGTTGCCGCCGGCTTCCTCGATGCCCGCCACGGCCGCGTCGGCCAGCTTTTGCAGGCCGCTGTTGCAGGGCGTGATGGTGCTGTGGCCGTTCGCCACGCCGACCATGGGCTTGGAAAAATCGCTCTCTCCATAGCCCATCGCGTAGTACATGCTGCGGTTGGGCGCGCGGCTTTTGCCCTGGGTGATGTTGGCGCTGCGGCGGTTGATGGGCAGGATGGTGATGGGCTTGGAATCGGCCATGTCGGTTCTCGGCGGTTGATGAGGGTGGGGCGGGCGCGGCCCGCGGCGACGGAAAAATGGGGAGTATGCGCCAGGCTGCGCGCCGATTCCAATCCGATCCGTGGGCGCCATTGATATGCTGAGCATATGAATCCAGAAGAAAATCAACGATGGATTGAATTACGGCATTGGCGGCAGTTTCTGGCCGTGGCCGAGGAACTGCACTTTGGCCGCGCCGCCGCGCGCTTGCACATGACCCAGCCGCCGCTGACCCAGGCCATCGCCGGCCTGGAGCAGACCTTGGGCGCAAGCCTGTTCGACCGCACACGCCGTCGCGTGGCGCTGACCCCGGCCGGCGCGGCCCTGCTGCCCGAGGTGCGCGAGCTGCTGGCCCGTGCCCGGGCGCTGCCGCCGTTGGCGCGCGGCGCCGCCCGGGGTGAGCTGGGTCGGATTCGGCTGGCGTTCGTGTCCACGGCTGGTTTCGAGCTGCTGCCGCGCTGGGTGCGCGCCTGGCGCGAACAGGCGCCGGGCGTGCACCTGGAGCTGATCGAAGCCACCAGCGACGTGCAGGCCGAGCTGCTCGAGCGCGGGGAGATCGACGCCGGCCTGATGCTGCTGGCCAGTGGCTCACCGTCGCCCGGGCTGGCCCATTGGCGCGTGGCGGTGGAGCCGCTGGTGCTGGCCTTGCCGGAGCAGCACGCGCTGGCGCAGGGCAGCCGGTGGACTTTGGCGCAGGTGCTGGCCGAGCCCCTGGTGATTTTTCCGCGCCGCATCGCGTCCTCGCTGCACGATGCGGTGTTCGCGCTCTACCACGCGGGTGGGCGAGCGCCGCAGGTGGCGCAAGAGGCGATCCAAATGCAGACCATCGTGAATCTGGTGTCGGCTGGCCTGGGTCTGGCCTGGGTGCCGCAGAGCGTGGAGCGCTTTCAGCGCGCCGGCGTGGTGTACCGACCGGCGCCGGGGCGTGGCGCGCGCCGGGTGCCGGCCTGCGAGACGCGCCTGGTTTGGTCGACGGAACGGGTGAGTCCCGTGCTGGCGCGTTTTCTGGATTTTGTCGGCGCTTCGGCCGAGCGGGCACAATCGGACGCATGCTGATCCACCCGAACATCGATCCCGTCGCGATCCGCATCGGTCCGCTGGCCATCCACTGGTACGGCCTGACCTATTTGGTCGCTTTCGCGCTGTTTTTCTGGCTGGCCAGCCGGCGCTTGCGCCATGAGCCGTTCGCCTCCATCACCCAACCCGCGCCCTGGACGCGGCGCGACATCGAGGATCTGCTGTTCTGGGGCGTGATGGGCGTCATTCTCGGCGGGCGACTGGGCTATTGCCTGTTTTACAAGCCGGCCTATTACGCCACGCACCCGCTGGAGGTGTTCTACATCTGGCAGGGCGGCATGAGTTTTCATGGCGGCATGCTGGGCGTGATCCTGGCCATGATGGCCTGGGCGCGCACGCGCCGGCGACCCTGGTTGCAGGTCACCGATCTGGTGGCGCCTTGCGTGCCGCTGGGCTTGGCCAGCGGGCGCATTGGCAATTTCATCAACGGCGAGCTGTGGGGCCGCGCGGCCGATCCCTCGTTGCCCTGGGCGATGGTGTTTCGGGGCGCCGGCGACGCGCCCCGCCATCCCTCGCAGATCTACCAGTTTCTGCTGGAGGGCGTGCTGCTGTTCGTCCTGCTGTGGCTGTATGCGCGCCAGCCGCGCAAGATGGGCCAGGTCAGCGGGGCGTTTTTGGTCGGCTACGGCGTGTTCCGCTTTAGCGCCGAGTACTTCCGCGAACCCGATGCCTACCTGGGCCTGCTGGCGCTGGGCCTGAGCATGGGGCAGTGGCTGTGCGTGCCGATGGTGCTGGCCGGTGCCGCCCTGTGGCTCTGGGCCACCCGGCAACCGGAGCCGGCGCCGCGCCCGGCCTGAGGACGGGGTCGGCCCCGTCAGGCGAATCAGCTTATTGGAGTGGTAGTGGCCATGAGCACCGAACCGAAACCCGCCAAGGCCGAGACCGGCCCGGACGCCCGCGACGCGGCCCGCTCGACCCATGAACGCCTGAGCGCCATGCTCGGCCGCAAGGAGGAAGCGCTGTCGCCGTGGCTGCTGCGCCGCACGCTGCGCGAGCTGCAGCAGGTGGCCGATCTGAGCGTGAGCGAGGTCGAGGGCGGCCGCCGCGCCGCCGCCGTGGCGCGGCGCTACGCCGAGGCCTCGCCCGAGGAGCGGCGCGATTGCTGGCTGCTGATGAGCGAGCAGTTCACGCCCGACGCCACCGACATTCAGAGCGCGCGCGAAGCCTACGAGGCGGCCCGTGGCACGCACGAGGAAGCGCGCGCCGAGGTACGGCTGCGCAAGGCCTTTACCTCGCCGCGCACGCGGCTGCTGCAGCGCTTTGCCGCTTTTCCGCAAGGGGTGCGTTTTCTGGTCGATCTGCGGGCCGAGTTGCTGCCGCACCTGAAGACCGACAAGCGCCTGCTGGCACTTGACGCCGAGCTGGAGGACCTGTTCAGCACCTGGTTCGACGTCGGCTTTCTGGACCTGCGCCGCATCAGCTGGAATTCGCCGGCCTCGCTGATCGAGAAACTCATCAAGTACGAGGCCGTCCACGACATCCACAGCTGGGCCGACGCCAAGAATCGGCTGGACGAGGACCGCCGCTGCTACGGTTTCTTTCATCCGCGCCTGCCCGACGAGCCGCTGATTTTCGTCGAGGTGGCTTTGCTGGACGACATGGCCGGCAGCATCACGCCCCTGCTCGACGTTGACGCCGCGCCGGCCGTGCCGGGCAAGGCCAGCACGGCCATCTTCTACTCCATCAGCAACACGCAGGCCGGCCTGCGCGGCGTGAGCTTTGGAGACTCGCTGATCAAGCGCGTGGTCGAGACGCTGCGCGCGGAGTTTCCCCAGCTCAAAACCTTTGCCACGCTCTCGCCCATCCCCGGCCTGCGTGCCTGGTTGGGCCGCAACGCCGAAGCCCTGCTGGCCCGCCTGCCCAAACGCGCTCGCCAGGCGCTGGCCGCCGAACTCGGGCGCGAGACGATCGACGCGCCCGAGTTGCTGGCGGCGCTGGAGGATGTGGCGTCGTTGGATGAAAAATCGGCGCGCGTGCGCTGGCTGCTGGGGGCCGCCGCGCACTACCTCGGCCAGGCCCTGACCGGGGACGGCAAACCGGTGGACGCCGTGGCACGCTTTCATTTGGGCAACGGCGCCCGGGTCGAGCGCCTGAACTGGCGGGCCGATCCGTCGCCCAAGGGGCTGAAACAGTCCTATGGCCTGATGGTCAACTACCTGTACGACTTGCGGCGGCTGGACAAGTACCGCGCCATGCTGGCTCAGGGAAAATTACCAGTATCTTCGGCGGTCGAATCGTTGCAGACTTAACCGGTTTTGTTTCGGCTTTTTTCAGGAGCTCCAGATGGTTTCGTCTCTTTCCCGTCGGCAGGCCATCGTGGCCGCCGCGTCCTTGGCGGGTTCGTTCGGTGCCTGGGCGCAACAGCATCCCTGGCCGTCCAAGCCCGTGAACCTGATCGTGCCTTTCCCAGCCGGGGGCGGCACCGACGCCTTCGCGCGGCCGTTGGGCGCGCAGTTCACCCGGCAGACCGGCCAGAACCTGTTGATCGACAACAAGGGCGGAGGGGGCGGAACCGTGGGTGCGGCCATCGCGGCGCGGGCGCCGGCCGACGGCTACAACTACTTCATGGGCGGCGTGCACCACGCCATCGCGCCCAGCGTCTACCCGAAGCTGCAATACGACCTGCTGCAGGATTTCGCGCCGCTCATCCTGGTCGCGCGCGTGCCGCAGGTGGTGGTGGTCAACCCCAAGCGCGTGGAGGCGCGCACCATCCAGGAACTGATCGACTACGTCAAGAAAAATCCCGGCAAGCTGAATTACGCGTCGGCCGGCAGCGGCACCTCGCACCACCTGGCGGGCGAGCTGTTCAAGCAGCAGACCGGCACCTTCATCACCCACATCCCCTACCGCGGCGCCGGCCCGGCCTTGCAGGCACTGATTGCCGGCGAGGTGGACATGATGTTCGACGGCCTGGGCTCCTCGGCGGCGCACATCAAGGGTGGGCGCATCAAGCCCTTGATGATGGCCGGGCGCACGCGCAACCCGGCCTTCCCGGACGTGCCCTCGGCGGCCGAATCCGGGCTGAAGGACTACGACGTGGCCACCTGGTACGGTATCTGGGCCCCCAAGGGCACGCCCCCTGAAATGCAGGCGGCCATGACCGAGGCCGTGCGCAAGTCGGTGCAAACGCCCGAGAACAAGCAGATCTGGGCCGGCCAGGGGGCGGAGTTCGCCAATCTGGAAGGGCCGGCCTTCGCCGGTTTCGTGCAGCTGGAAGTCGCCAAATGGGCGAAGGTGGTCAAGGCCTCCGGTGGCATCCGCATCGATTGATCTGCGGGCCGATGGGGCCGTGGCCACTGTCGTGCTGCGCAACCCGGACAAGTTCAACGCCATGTCGCGCGCCATGTGGCGCGCGCTGCGCGAGGTGTTTGGGCAGGTGCAGGCGCGCACCGATCTGCGTTGCGTGCTGGTGCGCGGCGAGGGCGGCCATTTCTGCGCCGGCGGCGACATCGCCGAGTACCCCGGTTTCCGCTTCGACCCGGCCAGCCTGCGCGCCTTTCATGAAGAGGATGTGTGGGGCGGTTTGTCGGCCATGCTGGCCTGCGACGTGCCCATCCTCGCCGTCATCGAAGGCCATTGCATGGGCGCGGGCGTGGAGATCGCCAGTTGCTGCGACATCCGCGTGGCGGCCGACAGTGCCCGCTTTGGCGCCCCGATCGCCAAGCTGTGCTTTCCCATGGCGCCGCGCGAGGCCGAACTGGTGACGCGCGTGGCCGGCGAAGTCACGGTGCACGAGCTGCTGCTGGAGGCGGCCGTGCTCGACGCCACCGAAATGAAGGCGCGGGGCTTTCTCAGCCGCGTGCTGGCACCCACCGCCCTGTGGCCGCACGCCCGCGAGCGCGCCGACCGCATCGCCGCCTTGGCACCCGGCGCCGCGCGCCTGCACAAACAGACGTTTCGTGCCCTGAATGCCCAGGTGGCCGGCGCCAATCAATCCGGAGCAGCTATCAATAGCATAGTAAATTCGGCCTATGACTACGCCGACAGCGCGGAGCACCGGGAGGGCATCGCGGCCTTCCTGGAAAAGCGCCCGGCGCGCTTCTGAACGCAGTCACTTCTCTCATCGATTGTCATGACCCAGCAGAACCTTTTCAGCGCGCTGCGCGATGCTTTTCCCGCCGACTTGGACGGTATTGCCGTCGAGACCGACAACGGTCTGAACTACTCCTGGCGCGACCTGGACCGCGCCACCGCGATGGTCGCCAACCTGCTGCAGTCGCTGGAGATACCCGAGCGCGACGACGGCGCGCCGCCGCGCGTGGCGGTGCAGGTCGAGAAATCGGTCGAGGCCATGGTGTTGTACCTGGCCACCTTGCGTGCCGGTTTCGTGTTCCTGCCGCTCAACACCGCCTACCAGAGCGCGGAAATCGAGTACTTCATCGGCAACGCCCAGCCCGCCGTGGTGGTGTGCGGCGGTGGCAACTTCAACTGGGTCAGCAAGATCGCCTTCAAGGCTGGCACGCGCCATGTCTTCACGCTCGACGACGACCGCGGCGGCAGCCTGCTGGAGCGTGCCGCGCATTGCTCGGACCGGCAAACCCCGGTGCACCGGCAGGCCGACGACTTGGCGGCCATCCTCTACACCAGCGGCACCACCGGCCGCAGCAAGGGCGCCATGCTCTCGCACGGCAACCTGCTGTCGAACGCGGTGATGCTCAAGGACTACTGGGGCTGGCAAAAAGGCGACGTGCTGATCCACGCGCTGCCCATTTTCCACGTGCACGGCCTGTTCGTCGCCATCCACGGCGCGCTGCTCAATGGCAGCAAGATGCTCTGGCACGGCAAGTTCGATCCCAAGCGGGTGATCGCCGATCTGCCGCGCGCCAGCGTGTTCATGGGCGTGCCCACGCTCTACGTGCGCATGCTGGGCGAGGCGGCGCTGACGCGCGAGCAGGCGGCGCACATGCGCTTGTTCATCAGCGGCTCCGCGCCGCTGCTGATCGAGACCTTCCACGACTGGCAGGCGCGCACCGGCCACACCATCCTGGAGCGGTACGGCATGAGCGAGACCATCATGCTGACCAGCAACCCATACCGGGCCGATGGGCGCTACCAGGGCCAGTCCGAGCGCCGTGGCGGCACCGTCGGTTTTCCGCTGCCGGGTGTCGGACTGCGCGTGCTGGACGATGAGGGGGCGGCCGTGCCGGTGGGCGAGATCGGCGGCATCCAGGTCAGGGGGCCGAACGTGTTCAGCGGCTATTGGCAAATGCCCGAGAAAACCAAGGAAGAGTTCACCGCCGACGGTTTTTTCAAGACCGGCGACGTCGGCAAGCAGGACGAGCGTGGCTACGTCACCATCGTAGGACGCAGCAAGGATTTGATCATCAGCGGCGGCTACAACGTGTACCCGGCCGAGATCGAGGGCTACGTCAACGAATTGGCCGGTGTGGCCGAGAGCGCCGTCGTCGGTGTGCCGCATCCCGATTTCGGGGAAGTCGGCGTGCTGGTGGTGATTCCCAAGGCCGGCGCCACGTTGGACGCCGAGCGGCTGATCGCCGATCTGAAGGCCAAGCTGGCCAACTTCAAGATTCCCAAGCGCTGCTTCATTGCCGCCGAGCTGCCACGCAACACCATGGGCAAGGTGCAGAAGAACCTGCTGCGCGACCAACACAAGGGTCTGTTCGTGCCCGCTGGCGTTTGACGGCCTTGGCTGACAGGCGGCTGGGGTAGGGCGGGCTACACTCGACGCCATATCGGCTCCATGGGTACCGGGGCCGCGATTTGATCCGCTTTTTGAAGGGAGCTTCCAATGTCCTTGCGATCACTGTTCTTGCTGCTGGTGGGCGCGGCCATCGTGATATTTGTCGGTGTCAATTGGGCGGAGATGACCCGGGCCACCGATTTGTCGTTGATTTTCATGGAGGTGCACGCCCCGCTGGGCCTGGTGCTGCTGGGTCTGATGGCGTTGTTGTCGGCCGTGTTCGTTGGCCTGATCGCCTACACCCAGGGCACCGTGCTGCTCGAGACGCGCCGTCACGCCAAGGAGCTGGCCGCGCAGCGCGAACTGGCCGACAAGGCCGAGGCCTCGCGCTTCACGGAGCTGCGTGCCCACCTGGATCGTGAAGTGGCCCGCCTGTCGGAAGTCGTGAACAACCACGCGCGCGAAACGCTGGCGCGCGTCGATCGGGCCGAGATGGGCTTGCGCGATCGTCCTGTCGATGCCGAGATCAGCCGCCTGGTGCAGGCCGTGGAAACCCACAACCGCGAGCTGCATTCCCGGGTGGACCGGCTTGAGATGGGCCTGCGCGATGGCCTGGCCGGTTACCTGCCGCCGCCTTCTGCTCGCCCGCAGGGGCAGCAGCCATCGTCACTGGCGGCTCCCTTGGGGATTCCCATGCCCCCGGACGATCCCCTGGCCTCGGTGACGCCCCGCTGAGGGCACCGCGTTGGGCTGACCTTGCACCGGGCGCCACCACGGCGCGCGCAAAATGCACAACGGCTTCGGGTTTTTGCCCGAAGCCGTTGTTTTTTGAAGGTGCCGGCTCAGTGCCGCACCTGACGCGGGCGTGCCCGCGTGGTTGAGGTCAACGCAGCACCAGCACCGGAATTTCGGAGTGCGTCAGCACTTGCTGGGTTTCACTGCCCAGCAACAGGCGCTTGACGCCCTTGCGGCCGTGCGAGGCCATCACGATCAGGTCGGCCTTGTGCTTCTTGGCGGCGGCGATCAAGGCGTCGGAGACCACATCGGACTTGGCGATGACGGCCTTGACCTTGACGCCCTTGGCTTCTCCGGCTTGCTTGACGGCTTCCACCACGGCATGGGCGTCGGCGGCCCAGTGTTCCTCGACACGCCCCACGTCCTCGGTCGACAGCGGAATGCCACCGTCGAAATAGCTTTGTGGGTAACGCGGAACCACCTTGAGGGCGACCAGTTCGGCGCCACAGGTGGCGGCCAGTTCGATCGCGTTGTCGACGGCTTTCTTGGACAGTTTCGAACCATCGGTCGCAACCAGAATGCGGGTGTACATGCAGGGTCTCCTCTCGGCGTGTCTTCGCGGAATGCTCGCCCGCACCATGCGGGCGTGTCAAGACAAGACGATACCTTAACCTTCCCCCCTCCGCGACTCTTGATGAAAGTCAATTTTTAATCCGGGAAAGGAGATAAAGTCGCCCGGGTGATACACGGTACCAGCGCCGTCCCCCCGCTGTCCCCACTGCTGGGCGACGTGGCTTTGTCGCAGCCGCAGCCCGCGCAGACAGCGCGCGCGTCGGCGCCCTACGCCTTGCTGGATGAGCGCGATGAATGGCTGGAGTTCAGCCGCCCATCAGAAAAAGGGGACCCCGCGGCCACCGGTTGTTGGGAGTCCAACATCGTGTTCGAAGGCATGCACTGCGCGGCCTGCGCGGTGACCATCGAGCAGGCGCTGCGCGCCACGCCGGGCGTGCGCGAGGTCGAGGTCAGCGCGGCCAGCCACCGCGGTCGGGTGGTGTGGGATGAGCAGCTCACGCGCCCCTCCGCCTGGATGCAGGCCGTGGCGCGCACCGGCTACCGGCCCTTGCCCGCGCATGACGCGAGGGCCGGCGAGGTCCGCCGGGCCGAAACCCGCAAGATGCTGTGGCGCCTGGGGGTCGCGGGCCTGTGCATGATGCAGGTCATGATGTACGCCGCGCCGGCGTATTTCACGGCGCCGGGCGAGATCGAGCCCGACCTTATTCATCTGCTGCGCTGGGCACAGTGGGTGCTGTCGCTGCCCGTGATGCTGTTCTCCTGCCAGCCGTTCATTCGCGGTGCGCTGCTGGATCTGCGCCTGCGGCGCGTCAGCATGGACCTGCCGGTGGCGCTGGGCATGGTGATCACCTTCGTGGTCAGCTCACTGGGCACCTTCGAGCCGGAGGGGGTGTTTGGGCGCGAGGTTTACTTCGACTCGCTCACCATGTTCGTGTTCTTCCTGCTGGCTGGACGCTGGCTGGAGCTGCGCCTGCGCGACCGCACGGCGGGCGCCCTGGAATCCTTGATGCACCGCCTGCCCGACAGCGTCGAACGGCGCGGCCCAGCGGGCGAATGGGTGCGCGTGTCAGTGCGTCGCATTCGCGTGGGCGACGTCGTCCGCGTGCTGCCTGGCGAGGCCTTTCCTTCCGATGGCGTGGTGATCGCGGGGCAGACCTTGGCCGACGAGGCGTTGCTGACCGGGGAGTCCACGCCGTTGCCGCGCGGGGTCGGTCAGCAGGTCATTGCCGGCAGCCACAACCTGACCGGGATGGTCGAGGTGCGTGTCGAGCACGCCGGTCAGGAAACCCGCTACGCCCAGATCGTGGCGTTGATGGCGCAAGCCTCGACCAGCAAGCCGCACATTGCCACCTTGGCCGACCGTTTGGCCAAGCCGTTTCTCATTTGCGTGCTGCTGGCCGCCGGCCTGGCCTGCGCCTGGTGGTGGCGCACAGATCCTGGGCATGCCTTGATGATCGCGGTGGCCATCTTGGTGGTGACTTGCCCCTGTGCCCTGTCGCTGGCCACGCCGGCCGCGATGCTGGCCAGCGCTGGCGCCCTGGCCCGGCAAGGTACCTTGGTGCGGCGCTTGCAGGCCCTGGAGGCGCTGTCGCAGGTGGACCGGGTGGTGTTCGACAAGACCGGCACCTTGACGCGCGATGCCTTTGCCCTGGAGCGGGTGGAGGTGCGCGACGGCGTCACGGCGCCCCAGGCGCTGGCCCTGGCTGCCGCCTTGGCCCAGGGCAGCCTGCACCCGGTTTCGCGCGCCTTGGTCGAGGCCGCTGGCGAGCCCTTGGCGCGCCCGTCCGCCATCAACCTGCGTGAAGTGGCCGGGCAGGGCGTCGTCGCCGAATTGCCCGGCGCGCCTGGCGTGCAAGGCGAACTCCGGTTGGGTGCGGCGGCGTTCTGCGGGGTTGCACCGAGGACCGGCGAAGGGCCGACCAGCCACTTGAGCGACGACCAGGGTTGGATCGCCAGCTTCCAGCTGCGCGAGGATGTGCGGGCCGACGCGCGGGAGGCGGTGCGGGATTTGCAAGCCGATGGCGTGCGCGTGAGCCTGCTGTCCGGGGATCGGCCCGAGGCCGCGGCCCGTGTCGGGGCCATGGCCGGCATCGAGGACACCCAGGGCGCATGCACCCCGGCCGACAAGCTGGCGGCGATGCGTGCGGCCCAGCGTGATGGCGCCTGCGTGGCAATGGTCGGCGACGGCTTGAACGACGGCCCGGTGCTGGCCGGCGCCGACGTATCGTTTGCCTTTGGCCGTGCCGTGCCCCTGGCCCGGGCCCAGTCCGACTTCGTGGTGCTGGGTGAGCGTTTGATGAGCATCGCGCAGGCGCGCCGCAAGGCGCGCCGCACCATGCGCATCGTGCGCCAGAATCTGGGCTGGGCCGCGGCGTACAACGCGGTTGGCGTGCCCTTGGCCGTGGCCGGATGGATGCCGGCCTGGGCCGCCGGACTGGGCATGGCCGCGAGTTCCCTGCTGGTGGTATTGAATGCGCTGCGCTTGGCGACGACCGACGCGGCGACCGAGGAGCGTTGATGGATATTCTTTATTTGCTCATCCCACTGTCCGTCGTGCTGGTGCTGTTTATTCTCGGCGCGTTCGGCTGGGCCATCTACCGGGGACAGTTCGAGGATGTGGACCGCGAAGGGCAGAGAATTCTCGAGCACGATTGACTCAAGTCAATCGAAACCATGTTACGGTCGAGGACACTCGCGTAGGTTAAACAGGAAGAGGTGGTAATGACATTCGCCAACACAAGGGCCACGGTCTACAACGACAAGGTGGTCAGACAATTTGCCATCATGACGGTGGTGTGGGGCGTGGTGGGGATGCTGGTCGGCGTGATCATCGCCGCACAGCTGACTTGGCCAGAGCTCAATCTGGGGATCTCCTGGCTCAGCTACGGCCGATTGCGGCCTCTGCATACCAATGCGGTGATCTTCGCGTTCGGCGGTTCGGCCTTGTTTGCCACCGCCTACTACGTGGTGCAACGCACCTGCCAGGTGCGCCTGTTCTCCGACGGACTGGCGGCCTTTACGTTCTGGGGGTGGCAACTGGTCATCCTCGCGGCGGCGATTTCCCTGCCCCTGGGTTACACCAGCGGCAAGGAATACGCCGAGCTGGAGTGGCCGGTCGACATCCTGATCACGCTGGTGTGGGTGGCCTTTGCCGTGGTGTTCTTCGGCACCGTCGGCACGCGCAAGGTCAAGCACATCTACGTGGCCAACTGGTTCTACGGCGGGTTCATCCTGGCGGTGGCCTTGCTGCACCTGGTCAACAGCGCTGCATTGCCCGTGGGTGCCATGAAGTCCTACTCGGCCTACGCCGGCGTGCAGGACGCGATGGTGCAGTGGTGGTATGGCCACAATGCCGTGGGCTTCTTCCTGACGGCAGGCTTCCTGGGGATGATGTACTACTTCATTCCCAAGCAGGCCGAGCGGCCGGTGTACAGCTACCGCCTGTCCATCGTCCACTTCTGGGCGCTGATCTTCACCTACATGTGGGCCGGCCCGCACCATCTGCACTACACGGCGCTGCCCGACTGGGCGCAGTCGGTGGGCATGGTGTTCTCGCTGATCCTGCTGGCGCCCAGCTGGGGCGGCATGATCAACGGCATCATGACCCTGTCGGGTGCCTGGCACAAACTGCGCGACGATCCGATCCTGCGCTTCCTGATCGTATCCCTGTCGTTCTACGGCATGTCGACCTTCGAAGGCCCGATGATGTCCATCAAGACCGTCAACGCCCTGTCGCACTACACCGACTGGACGGTGGGCCACGTGCACTCGGGTGCCCTGGGCTGGGTGGGCCTGATCACCATGGGTTCCATGTACTACCTGATTCCACGCCTGTTTGGCCAGAAGCAGATGTACAGCACCCGGGCCATTGAGGTGCACTTCTGGGTCGCCACCATTGGTATCGTGGTGTACATCGCCGCAATGTGGATCGCTGGTGTGATGCAGGGCCTGATGTGGCGCGCCGTCAACGTCGATGGCACGCTGACCTATACCTTCGTGGAGTCGGTCAAGGCCACCTTCCCGTTCTACGTGCTGCGTCTGCTGGGCGGCCTGCTGTATCTCGGCGGCATGATCATCATGCTGTGGAACACCATCAAAACCGCCACCGCTGGCCGCGCCGTTCCGGTGCAGATCCCAGCTGTCGTGGCCCACGCCTGATGCGGAGGTAAGTCGTCATGGCACAAGAAAAAATCACGGGTCACGCCAAGGTCGAGACCAGCAACTTTCTGATGATCGTGCTGATCCTCATCGTGGTCTCCTTCGGGGGACTGGTGGAGATCGTGCCTCTGTTCTTCCAGAAGTCGACCACCCAGCCGATCGAGGGCCTCAAGCCCTACACCTCGCTGCAGGTCATCGGCCGAGACGTCTATGTCCGCGAAGGCTGCTACAACTGCCATTCGCAGATGATCCGTCCGTTCCGCGCCGAGGCGCTGCGCTACGGTCCGTACTCGATCGCCAGCGAGTTCGTCTACGACCACCCGTTCCAGTGGGGCAGCAAGCGCACCGGTCCCGATCTGGCGCGCGTGGGCGGCCGTTACAGCGACGACTGGCACCGTGCCCACCTGAACAACCCGCGTGACGTGGTGCCCGAGTCGAACATGCCGGCGTACCCCTGGCTGGAGAGCACTCCCGCCAACCCCGACACGATACAGGCCCACATGCGTGGTCTGCGCACACTGGGTGCGCCCTACAGCGACGAAGAGATCGCCAAGGCCCCTGAGGACGTCAAAGGCAAGACCGAACTGGATGCCGTGATCGCCTACCTGCAGGTGCTGGGCATTCATCGCAAATAAGCCACAAGGGAGGAAGGCCACCATGGACATCAATCAGCTGCGCAGCATCGTGACTGTGGTGGCGTTCGTCGTCTTCATCGGCATCGTGATCTGGGCGTGGTCCCGCAAGAACCAATCGCGCTTCGAGGAAGCTGCGCGGTTGCCCTTCGAGCAGGATTGAGCCGGGCCCGGACGCCTGTCAGGCAAGGAACGAAAAATGAGCGACTTTACGAGTAATTTTTGGTCGGTTTTCATCTCCGGCATCACTCTCGTCGGTATCCTGGGGTGCTTGGCACTGCTGTGGATCAGCGGCAAGACCAAGGCGATGACCGATTCCGACAACACCACCGGTCACGTCTGGGACGGCGACCTGCGCGAAATGAACAACCCGTTGCCACGCTGGTGGGTCGGTCTGTTCATCATCACCTGTGTGTTCTCCCTGGTCTATCTGTACCTGTATCCAGGGCTGGGCACCTACGGCGGTTCGCTGAAATGGACGCAGACCGACCAGTTCGACAAGGAAGTCGCGCGTGGCAACGAGCAGGTGGCGCCGATCTACGCGGCCTTTGCCGGCAAGAGCACCGAGGAGCTGGCCAAGGACCCGCAAGCCATGGCCATCGGCGATCGCCTGTTCATGAACAACTGTGCGCAGTGCCACGGTTCCGACGCACGCGGCAGCAAGGGTTTCCCGAACCTGACCGACAAGCAGTGGAACTGGGGCGGCATGCCCGAGCAGATCCACACCACGATCGTCAAGGGCCGCACCGGCATGATGACGCCCATGGGGGCCGCGGTGGGTTCGTCGGACGACGTGCGCAACCTGGCCAACTATGTGCTGAGCCTGTCCAACTCCCCGCACGACTCGGTGCGCGCCAACCTGGGCCGCGCCAAATTCGTGGCTTGCGCGGCTTGCCATGGCCCGGACGGCAAGGGCAACCAGGCGTTGGGTGCCCCCAACCTGACGACCGGTGTGTTCACGCACGGCCCGGGCGTGGAGTCGCACATCGTCACCATGATCAACGACGGCAAGACCGGCGTGATGCCTGCCTGGGAAAGCAAGTTCACTCCTGAGCAGATGAACGTGCTGACGGCGTATGTCTGGGGCAGGGGCGGTGGTGTTCCGGCACCCACGGCAGCGGCTCCTGCAGCAGCAGCGACCCCCGCGGCCGACGCCGCCTCGGTGGCCGTCGACAACGGCACCGTCAAGTTTTACTTCGCGTCGGGCAAATCCGATGTCGCTTCAGGTGCCGACAAGGCCCTGGCCGACATCGTGGCCGGCGTCAAGGAAGGCAAGATGGCCGTGGTCAGCGGCTTCGTCGACAGCACCGGTAACGCCGCCCAGAACGAGGAACTGGCCAAGCAACGCGCCTTTGCCGTGCGCGACCAGCTCAAGGCCCTGGGTGTCGCCGAGGACAAGATCGAGCTGAAGAAGCCCGAGAACCTGGACGCCGGCGCCGGAGCGCAAGCCCGTCGTGTCGAGGTGCGTCTGAGCTGATGCTGATCTCCGGCAGACAAGGGGCCTCCTCCTTGCCTGCCGGATCATTTCCCTTCGGCGTGCACCCGACGTGCGCCGATGTCCCTGGCAACGTGAGGCGATCCGCTGGCGTTGCCAGTCAGGCCTCTGGTAAGCTGCCTGCACGCCAGTTCCGTGCGCCTCATGGCCTGTCGCCAGAGGGTCGGAGTCAGGGCACAGAGTTTTTCCGCTTGTGAGCACATCCAAATCCTCCGATCCGGTCGCTGCCTCGGCGCCCACCAAGGGCCAGGCCGCCGACGACGTCATGGTGTCGCTGTACCAGGCGCAAAAGAAGATCTATCCGCGCAGCGTCAGCGGTCTGTTCTCGAAGTGGCGTTGGTTCTTCGTTTTCGCCACGCAACTGTTCTTCTACGGCATGCCGTGGTTGCAGTGGGGCCAGCGCCAAGCCCTGCTGTTCGACCTGGATGCGCGGCGTTTCTATATTTTTGGGCTGGTGCTGTACCCGCAGGACGTGATCTATCTGTCCGGGATCTTGATCATCTCGGCCTTGCTGCTGTTCCTGTTCACCGCCGTGGCCGGTCGCCAGTGGTGCGGCTACGCTTGCCCGCAGACCGTCTACACCGAGATATACCTCTGGATAGAGCACAAAATCGAAGGCGACCGTTCCGCCCGCATGCGCCTGGACGCGGCGCCCCTGTCGGCGGCCAAGGTCACGCGCAAGACCGCCAAGCAACTGGCCTGGATCGCCGTCGGGCTGTGGACCGGCTTTACCTTCGTGGGCTATTTCACGCCGATCCGCGATCTGGCCTCGCACGTCATGAGCTGGTCGCTCGGCCCGTGGGAAACCTTCTGGATTTTCTTCTACGGTTTCGCCACCTACGGCAACGGCGGCTACATGCGCGAGCAGGTGTGCAAGTACATGTGCCCCTACGCGCGCTTCCAGAGCGCGATGTTCGACAAGGACACGTTGGTGGTCACCTACGACACCAAGCGCGGCGAACCACGCGGAGCGCGGTCGCGCAAGGCCGATCCGAAGGCGCTCGGTCTGGGCGATTGCGTCAACTGCACCCTGTGCGTGCAGGTTTGCCCGACCGGCATCGACATCCGCCAGGGCTTGCAGTACGAGTGCATCAGCTGCGCGGCCTGCATCGATGTGTGCAACGACGTCATGGACAAGGTGGGCTACCCGCGCGGGCTGATTCGGTACTCCACCGAGCACGCCCTGGAAGAAGGCTGGAGCGGGCGAGACATCCTGCGGCACGTTCTGCGTCCGCGGGTGCTGATCTACTCCACCATCTTGGCGGGCGTCACCGTTGCCCTCATCGCCAGCCTGCTGCTGCGCACCCCCTTCAAGGTCGACGTGGTGCGTGACCGCGCGACCCTGGCGCGTATAGTGCCGGGCGGCAAGATCGAAAACCTGTACCGTTTGCAGATCATGAACGCCAGCGAAAGCCCGCAGACCTTCACCCTGACCGCCGACGGCCTGCCTGGGCTGCAATTGCTGCTGGACGAGAGCGGGTCGCAGGTCCACGTCGAAGGGGCGCAGTCCAAGTGGGTGGCGATTCACCTGCAAGCCCCCTACGACGCCGGCAAGCCGGGGTCGCACGAGATCCATTTCAATATCGATTCACCGACGGCCGGGCAGCTGAAGGAAAAATCGATCTTCATGATTCCGAGGTAATTCCGATGGCCATATCTCAACCCGCGAGCCCACCCGCCGCCCCTTGGTGGAAAGTCGGCTCCATGTGGCTGGTGGTGGGCGGGCCGCTGATCGTGGTCGTGGCCTCCTTCATCACCTTGTATCTGGCCATCAGCCGACCAGATTATGTGTACACCGACGCGAGCCGGCCAACCAGCCAGGCCCAGCAATCGGCCCATGAGCGGGGCTCTTCCACCGAGCCCTTGCCCGCCCTACAGGCGCGCAACCACGCCGCCACCGGGGGTGTGACCGGTTCCGCGACACGCGCAACGCCGGCCACGGCCACGCGCCCCTGACCCAGCAAGAAATCCTGATGCCAGAGAAAGAAAAAGACCGAACCATGCTGCGCGACCGCTTCATGTGGATCGCCTGGCCTGCCTTCATGATGGCGGCCGTGCTGGAGATGATGGTGTTTGCGGTGCTCGACCCGGAACTGATGACGCTGTTCGGGGAGCTGGCGGGATGGTCGCGCTACGCCACCTACACGGTGACCTTCTTCATCTTCTGGGGCGCGATGATGGTCTCTGGCGCCCTCACCACCTTGCTGTCGATGTCTCCCTTCGAGATCAATCGGCGTCAGTTGCGGTCCATTTCAGACGACCCGGCATCCTGAGCGGGTGATTTGAGGTTCGCCTTGGTCATTGGCCGGCCAAGGCACGCCAGAAAAAGCGTGAAGAAAAGGGTGACGAGCCTTTACCCCGGCACTGACTCCAAAGTTAGGGCTGCTTGGTTCCCCACCTGACCCGGTTGGCTCCTTCACCATGCGGGAAGGCCCGTCAGGGACTATTGTAGTTCGAGTCGGCGCTTGGCTTCCTCGGTGCCGAAGCTCAATGCCAGCAAATTGCGGACTTCCGCCCGCAGCGACGCCAGTTCCGCCTCGGCCTGGCAGTCGCACAGGCGCGACACCAGCCGCCCGGCGCGCGGGTGACAGCAGTCCAGCAGCGCCTGGATCAGCGGGCGTGCCTGCGGCGTGGCGTGCGCCAGAGCGATCTCGGAGTGGACGAACTCAGGGCTATTGATGCGTTGCAGCATGGGGTTCACTTGGTATCCAACCGCTGGTAAGCATACCAACGATTTTGCCGCCAGCCCGACATCGGCAACACCGGCCGTGCAATCTAGAGTCTGGGTTCAGAATTCGAAGGGGTGTTTTTCGCACCGTAAAATCCAACCATGTCGTACTTGGTGCTGGCCCGCAAATACCGTCCCCGCAACTTCTCGGAGATGGTGGGGCAGGAACACGTCGTTCAGGCCCTGGGCAACGCCCTGACCCAGCAGCGCCTGCACCACGCCTACCTGTTCACTGGCACGCGCGGGGTGGGCAAGACCACCGTCTCGCGCATTCTGGCCAAATCGCTCAACTGCACCGGTGCCGACGGGCAGGGCGGCATCACCGCCACGCCTTGCGGCGTGTGCGCGGCCTGCACCGAGATCGACGCCGGCCGTTTTGTCGACTACACCGAACTGGACGCCGCCAGCAACCGCGGCGTGGACGAGGTGCAGCAACTGCTGGAGCAGGCCGTCTACAAGCCCGTGCAGGGGCGCTTCAAGGTCTTCATGATCGACGAAGTGCACATGCTCACCAACACCGCCTTCAACGCCATGCTGAAGACGCTGGAGGAGCCGCCCGAATACCTGAAGTTCGTGCTGGCCACCACCGACCCGCAGAAGGTGCCGGTGACGGTGCTGTCGCGCTGCCTGCAGTTCAACCTGCGGCCCATGGCGCCCGAGGTGGTGCTGGAGCATCTCGTCCGCGTGCTGGCCGCCGAGCAGGTCAGCGCCGAACCCCAGGCCCTGCGCTTGCTGGCGCGCGCCGCGCGCGGTTCGATGCGCGATGCGCTCAGCCTGACCGACCAGGCCATCGCCTTCGGTTCCGGCCAGTTGGCCGAGGCCAGCGTGCGCCAGATGCTGGGCAGCGTCGACCGGAGCGTGGTGTTCAGCCTGATCGGCGCGCTGGCGGCCGGCGACGGCCGCACGGTGGTCGAGTTGTCCGAGCAACTGCGCGCCGCCGGACTGTCGGCCGCCACCACGCTGGAAGACATGGCCGCCGTGCTGCAGCGCATGGCCGTGTCGCAGGCCGTGCCGGAGCGGGTGGACGAGGACGCCGACACGGAGGCCCAGGAAATCACCCGTCTGGCGGGCCTGATGCCGGCCGATGAAACCCAGTTGCTGTACAGCCTGTGCATCCACGGCCGGGCCGAGCTCGGCCTGGCGCCCGACGAGTACGCCGGCCTGACCATGGTGCTGTTGCGCCTGTTGCCCTTCAAGGCCAAGACCGACCCCGCCGCCGCAGGCGCGGCGGAAAAAAAAACTCTGAAATCGGCTGAACTGGCGCCGGCCCGCGCGCCAGCGCCATCCACGCCGCCCCCCGCGCCTGCGCCCAGGCCCGCGCCGGACAGGGCAATGGCCCCCGCCGCGTCCGAACCCTCGACGGAGCCGGCACAGACCATGGCGCGCACCTTGCCGGCGGCCGAACCACGGCCTGCGCCCGCCTTGGCGCAAGACGGCCCCGATGGGCCGCTGGGCGAGTTCGCGCCCCTGGAGGCCGGACCGGCCGAAGCCCCGTTCGAGGACTTCGACAGTTTCTCCGACGACCCCGCGTCCGACGCACCGCCCGCGGCCCCACCCCGGGCGCGCTTGCAGCCCCTGCCGGTACGTACACCGCCCCTGACCCGGGATGCGGAACAAAACAACCAGTTGGCCGGCGCCGGTTCATCCTCAGTAGCTATCGAAACAATAGCGGTGAAGGTGCAAGCCGAAGCGCGTGACGAGACCCCCGTGGCACCCTCCGCGGCGCCCGCGCCACCGCGCCCGGTGCACCCCGGCGCGCATGGCGATTTCTGGCATGCGCTGGTGCAGGAGCTGGTGGCGCGCGAGGCGGTGGCCGCGCTGGCGCGCGAGCTGGCCTTGCAGTCCGAGCTGATCGACCGCACCGCGGATACCTGGCGCCTGCGCGTGGAGGTCGACTCCCTCGGCGCCGCGACGGTGCGAGAGCGCCTGCGCGCGGCCCTGTCCGCCGCCGGGCACCCGGTGCAACTGGAGGTCGAGATCGGCGCCGTGGGCGACAGTCCGGCGCGTCGCAACAGCGTGGTTGCGGCGCAGCGCCTGAAGGCCGCCGAGGCCTTGCTGATGGCCGATCCCTTCGTGCAGGAGATGCTGCATGAATTTGGGGGGAAAATCGTGCCCGGAACGGTAAAACCGTTGTAGCCCCCGAGGCGCTGGCGCGCCTTCCAAAGGGCGGGCGACGCCAGCGGCCGGGCAAAGCCCGCTCCGCGGCGCCACTGGCCCGGCCTGCTTCGCGGCCATGGGGTCGTCGGACTGAGGATGGCGCGGCGTCGTGGGACACTAGAGCTGAATCGATTGAAATAAAGGAAATCCATGTTCAACAAAGGACAACTGGCGGGCCTGATGAAACAGGCGCAGGCGATGCAGGACAACCTCAAGAAGGCCCAGGACGAACTGGCGCTGATGGAGGTGGAAGGTGAGTCTGGCGCCGGTCTGGTGAAGGTGCTGATGACCGCCAAGCACGACGTCAAGCGCGTCACCATCGATCCCAGCCTGCTGGCCGACGACAAGGACATGCTCGAGGATCTGGTCGCCGCCGCCTTCAACGCCGCCGTGCGCAAGGCCGAGGAGCTGTCGGCCGAGAAAATGGGCAAGCTGATGCCGGCCGGCATGCCGGGCATGCCACCGGGGATGAAATTTCCGTTTTGACGGTGCACAACCCCCTGAGCGGCCGCGCCGCTTGCTCCCTTCTCGTTGCGCGAAGGGGGACGCCGCAGGTGGCCGGGCCCAGCCCGCGCCACCCCGGTCACCCGCGTGGCCGGCTGCGGTTTTCGGGCCCTTGTGTGGTGATGCTCGGCCGATCTGATGCGTTGAAAACCGCCCCGTGAGCGACACCCACGCCCTGGACACGCTGATCGAGACGCTGCGGCGCCTGCCGGGGGTGGGGCAGCGCTCGGCCCAGCGCATGGCCTTCCACCTGCTGCAGCACGACCGCGAGGGCGCGCAGCTGCTGTCGCGCGCCCTGCACACGGCCGTCACCTCGGTGCGGCACTGCGAGCAATGCCACACCTTCACCGAGGGTGAGCTGTGTGGCACCTGCCGTGACCCACGGCGTGACGCCACCAAGCTGGCCGTGGTCGAGACGCCGGCCGACCAGGCCGCGCTGGAGCGCACCGGGGCTTTCAGGGGCCGCTATTTCGTGCTGATGGGCAAGCTCAGCCCGCTGGACGGCGTCGGCCCGCGCGACATCGGCGTGCACAAACTGATCGAGCGGGCTTGCGACGGCGTGGTGCAGGAGGTGATCCTGGCCACCAACTTCACCGCCGAGGGCGAGACCACCGCCCACGTCATCGGCCAGGCGCTGCGCAGCCGTGGGCTGACCGTGACGCGTCTGGCGCGCGGCGTGCCGGCCGGCAGCGAGCTGGAGTACGTCGATCTGGGCACCATCGCGCACGCGCTGGTCGACCGGCGTTGACCGAGGGCGGTGGCGAAATCGATTCGCGGCCTTCATTTTGCTTCTATTTTGATAGCTGTTCGGGATTTATCCACGCCGGCTGACGCCATTTTTTTCCTCGAAACTCATGTCCAACCTGTTGACCCGCGTGCCCGTCTTCACCCTCGCGCACGGGGGCATCCTGGTGGCGGCGCTGCTGCCGCTGCTGTGCGCCTGGATCGCCAAATGGGGGGCCTTCCGTGTGCCGCGCAGCCAGGGCGGCTACGACAACACCGATCCGCGCGCCTGGCTGGCCCGCCAGGAGGGCTGGCGCGCCCGCGCCAACGCCGCGCAGGCGAACAGTTTCGAAGGCCTGCCGTTCTTCATTGGCGCCGTGCTGGCGGCCTGGCAGCTGGGTGCGCCGCAGGGCCGCCTGGATTTGCTGGCCGTGCTGTACCTGTTGTTGCGCCTGGGCTACATCATCACCTACGTCGGTGACCTGGCCACCGCGCGCAGCGTGACCTGGGCGCTGGCCTTTCTGGTCAACGTGGCCATCCTGCTGTCGGGTTGGCGTTGAGGGCGTTGGCCGCTCGCTTTAACCATTCATTACCAAAATTGCGAGTAAAGGGAAACCCGATCCGGGCACACCCCGATGCTGATGCGAAGCGCTTCGACTATGGTCTGAGCTCGCTTTGAGTTTCCAGGTTGGATGCATCGCATCGCACGGAGGTGGGTCTTGCGTCTTTCGCGTCGCGCCGCGCTACGGGCCGCGCCGGCCCTGGCACTGCTGGGGCACGGCCTGCCGGTGCTGGCCGAGCGGCCGGAGCGGCCGCAGCTGAGCCTGGCGGTGGGCGGCAAGACGGCGCTGTGCTACCTGCCGCTGACGGTGGCCGAGCAGTTGAAGTTCTTCGCCGCCGAGGGCCTGGAGGTGGAACTGCAGGACCACGCCAGCGGCGCCCGGGCCGAGCAGGCACTGATCCAGGGTCAGGCCGACCTGGCGGCCGGCGCCTTCGAGCACACCATCGTGCTGCGTCAGCGTGGCTACAGCGCGCGGGCCTTCGTGTTCCTGGGGCGCGCGCCGCAGCTTGTGTTCGGCGTCAGCCAGCGCACGCTGCGCGAGTTTCTCCACCCCGTGCAATTGCGCGGCCGACGCATCGGCGTTTCGGCGCCCGAGTCGTATTCGCACTGGTTCGCGCGCATGGCGCTGACGCGCGCCGGGGTGGCGCCGGCCGAGGTCGAGTTCGTGGCGGTGGGCACCTCGACGGCCGCCGTGGCCGCGCTGCGCGAAGGGCGTATCGACGCCATCGTCAACTTCGATCCGGTGATCAGCCAGTTGGAGGCACACGGCGATATCCGCCTGCTGTGGGACACGCGCACCCTGCGCGGCACTCAGGAGCTGTTCGGGGGGCCGATGCCGGGCGGCAGCGTCTACGCGCCGCAGGATTTCGTGCTGCGCCATCCGCGCACCGTGCAGGCCATGGCCAATGCCCTGGTGCGGGCCTTGAAGTGGCTGCAGACGGCCAGCCCCAGCGACATCGTGCGCGCCGTGCCCGAGGCCTACATGCACGGCGACCGCGCGATCTACCTGGCGGCGTTCGAGAAATCGCGCGAGGCCTTGTCGCCCGACGGCATGGGCATCGAGCGCGCCATCCAGAACGCGCACGCGGCGGCGGCGCAGTTCGGCCTGCAGCAGCAGCCGGCGGTGCGGCCGCCCGCGCCGGGTGCCACCTACACCAACGAATTCGTGCTGCGCGCGCGCCAGCGGGTGCAGGCGATGTTGTGGGCGGGTGGGGGCGGCGGGCTCCGGATCTGACGCTGGCGACCGCCGGCGCGCCGGTTTAGCGCCGCGATTTGCCCTTGGTCGAGCTGGTGCTTCGGCTCTTGCGGCCAGCGCTGCCCGACTTCGACGACTTGCCGGCCGACGAGCGACCGGTACTCCGGGACGATCGGCTGGCGGCGCGCTCGCTGGCCGCCGCCGAGGCGCGCACCGGCAGGTACATCACCACCGACTGGCCACGGCGCAGCTTGGCCTGGGCGCTGGTCTTGTTCCAGCCCGCCACGGTGGCGGCCGGCAGGTCGTAGCGCGCCGCCAGCTCGGCGATCGAGTCGCCCTGGCGTGCCCGCACGCGGGTGCGCCGCAGCACCACCTCGGGCGCGTAGGCCAGCTGGGCGTTGTTCACCACCTCGCTGGACACGGCGGCAATGGCGCCGTCGCTGCGTTTGACCAAGAGGGTTGAGCCGCTTTTGACGACCACCCCGCGCGGCAGGTTGTTGACCTCGCGCAGATCCGACTCGTCCATGCCGAAGCGGCTGGCCACATCGCGTGGCGGCAGGGTGGCGGTGGCGACCCAGGCCGTCCAGGACGCCAGCGTGTCCGGATCGGCCTTGGCCAGGTTCTGCTTGAAGACGGCGGCGTTGTTCCAGGGCAGCAGCACCTGGGGCGTGCCGGCGGCGAAGATGATGGGCTTGCGCTGCGAGGGGTTCAGCGCCTTCAGGTCTTCCAGGCGCACGTCGGCCAGGCGCGCGGCCACCTCCAGGTCGATGTCGCGCGTGATGTCGACCATGTCGAAGAAGGGGTGGTTCTCGATCAGCGGCAGCACCGTGTGAAAGGCCTGCGGACGCGAGATGATGTTCTTCACCGCCTGCAGCTTGGGCACGTAGTTGCGCGTCTCGTTCGGCATGTTCAGGTCGAGGTAGCCGGTGCCCAGCCCGGCGGCCTGGTTGCGTTCGATGGCGCGCTTGACATTGCCCTGGCCCCAGTTGTAGGCCGCCAGGGCCAGGTGCCAGTCGCCGAACATGGCGTGCAGCTTTTGCAGGTAGTCCAGCGCCGCACGGGTCGAATCGAGCACGTCGCGCCGGTCGTCGCGCAGCACGTTCTGCGTCAGCTGAAAGTCGCGCCCGGTGGCTGGCATGAACTGCCACATGCCCGCCGCCTTGGCGCTGGAGACGGCCTGCGGGTTGAAGGCCGACTCGATGTAGGGTAGCAGCGCCAGCTCGGTCGGCATGCCGCGCAACTCCAGTTCTTCCACGATGTGGAAAATGTACATGCGCGAGCGTTCGACCATGCGCTCGATGTAGTCGGGCCGGTTGGCGTACCACTGCTCGTGGCGGCGCACCAGATCGTTGTCGAGGTCTGGCATGGCGAAGCCACGCTGGATGCGTTCCCACAGGTCGGCGGGCGGCAGCGTGGCGGCCACGCGCGTGGTGCGCAGCTCGGTCACCGCCACCGGGCTCATGGCGCCAGTGGGCACGCTGGGCGCCTGGGAAGAGGCGCCGGGGTCGGCGCTGGTGTCGGGTGTGCCAGGAGGGGTCGCGCAACCGGCGACCCAGACGCTGGCGGCCAGCGCCAGCAGGTGAAACCATTTCATCGGAACTCGTTTTTCCATTGACGCAGCGCGGCGAACACCGCCACCTCGTCATTGTGTGTCAGGGCCGCGTGGGCACGCACGGCTTGCGTGACGGGGCCTTCGCGGCTGCGGAGAAAGGGATTGACGGCGCGCTCGGTGCCGACGGTCGAGGGCAGGGTCGGCGTGCCGGCCGCGCGCAGCGCCGTGCAGCGCGCCTGGTACTCGGCCAGCGCCAAATTGCCCGGTTCGACCGCGCGGGCAAAGCGCAGATTGCTCAGCGTGTACTCGTGCGCGCAGCAGACCCGGGTGTCGGCCGGCAGGGCGGCCAGCGCATCCAGCGAGGCCAGCATCTGCGCTGGCGTGCCTTCGAACAGCCGCCCGCATCCGCCCGAGAACAGCGTGTCGCCGCAAAACAGCAGCGGTGCGCCGTCCACGTCGGGACAGAAGTAGGCGATATGCCCGGCGGTGTGGCCTGGCACATCGATGACGCGCCAGCTCAGGCCCAGGGCCTGCACCACGTCGCCGTCGGCCAGCGGCACGAAGGGCTCGGGAATGCGCTCGCGCGCCGGGCCATGGACCCGGGCGCCCGTGGCTTCGCGCAGCGCCGCCACGCCCCCCGTGTGATCACCGTGGTGGTGCGTGACTAGAATGCACGCCAGCCGCAGGCCGAGTCGCGCCAGGGCCTCGGCCACGGGCGCGGCGTCGCCGGGGTCCACCACCAGGGCCTGCCGGCCATCGTGCAGCAGCCACAGGTAGTTGTCTTCGAACGCGGGCAGTGCAATCAATTCCATGAAGCGTGGATTATAAAAAGCCATGACCTGCCCTCCGTGGGTGCAACCCCTGCTTACATTCGGCCTGCGCTGGCCCGACGCGCACGCCCTGGAGCGCCCATGACCGGCCTGGACGACTGGTTTCGGACCCCGCCCGGCCGCCACGTGCTGGATTGGGAGCGTGCCCAGTTCGACACCGCCCTGACCGACGTGTTCGGCTACCACGCGCTGCAGCTGGGCCTGGGCGACATCGACACGCTGGCCACCAACCGCATGCCGCACCGCTGGCTGGCCCAGATGACGCCGCCGGCAGCCGAGACCGACCCGGCCGGCCCCGCCGACCCAGCTGGCCCGGCCGGCCGAGATGGCCCGGCCCGGCGCGCCGTGCTGGTCACCGACAGCACCGCCTTGCCGTTCGCCGAAGGCAGCCTGGACCTGGTGGTGCTGCCGCACACCCTGGAGCTCAGCCCCGACCCGCACGCCACCTTGCGCGAGGTGCAGCGCGTGCTGGTGCACGAAGGCCGGGTGGCCATCGCCGGGCTCAATCCGGCCAGCCTGTGGGGCCTGCGCCAGTGGCGCGCGCTGCTGTGGCGGCGCATGGGGCGTGGCCGGCTGTACCTGCCCGAAGCCGGCGAGTTGATCGGCCATTGGCGCCTGCGCGATTGGCTGCGGCTGCTGGAGTTCGAGCTGGAGTCGATCAGTTTCGGCTGCTGGCGTCCGGCCTCGCGCAGCGAGCGCGGCCTGGCGCGCTTTCGCTGGATGGACCGCTGGGGCGAACGCTGGTGGCCGGTGTTCGGGGCCGCCTATTGCATGGTGGCGGTCAAACGCACGCGCGGCGCCACACTGGTGGGCGCCGCCTGGAAGAAAGCGCCGACGGTCGTCGGTGCTCCTGTATCTGTAGCTAACCGGGTAAATTCGACGCCGGCTGACGGGGAAAAATCATTTGAATCACGTTGACATCTACACCGACGGCGCCTGCAAGGGCAACCCCGGCCCGGGGGGCTGGGGCGCGCTGCTGCGCTCGCCCGGCCACGAGAAGGAATTGTTCGGCGGCGAGGCGCAGACCACCAACAACCGGATGGAGCTGACGGCCGTGATCGAGGGCTTGTCGGCGCTCAAGCGCCCCTGCGAGGTCGATCTGTACCTGGACAGCCAGTACGTGCGCCAGGGCATCACCGAGTGGATCCGCGGCTGGAAGGCCAAGGGCTGGCGCACGGCGGCGGGGCAGCCGGTCAAGAACGTCGATCTGTGGCAACGCCTGGACGCGCTGGTCGGCGGATCCGAACACCGGATCAGCTGGCATTGGGTCAAGGGCCACGCCGGCCACCCGGGCAACGAGCGCGCCGACCAACTGGCCAATCAGGGCGTGCCCAAACGCTGAGGCGCGGCGTTGGCGTGGTGCCGTCACCACGTAAAGCTATGTAAAGCCACCCAAACAAGTGGCACCGCCTGCACAATATTGCATTTTGTGACCCTTGGCCCGGGAGGCCGGGCCTGGACAACAGCGCCCGAAGCGATTTGAAATCCTCGACCTCAGTGATTGCCGTGGTGGCCTTGGCCGCCGCCGTGGGAGCGGCTTGGTGGCTGCAAAGACCGGCGCCATCCAAGGCGGCGGATGCGCCAAGCGGCCAGTCGGCGCCTGGCTCCGGCGCGGCGGCGCCCGCGCGTGGCGCCTCGGGCGCGGGCGGGGCTGGCGGCGGCGCCGTGACCGTGGAGGCGGTGCCGGTGCACTCGCGCCTGTTGGTGGAGGACGTGGAGGCGGTCGGCTCGCTGCGCTCGCGCCAGGGGGTGATGCTGCGCGCCGAGGTCGGCGGTCGTGTGGCCGAGATCGGTTTCCGCGACGGCCAGCGCGTGCGCAAGGGCCAATTGCTGGTGCAACTGGACGACCGCCTGCAGCGCGCCCAGTTGCAGCAGGCCTTGGCCGAGCTGTCCATCGCCGGCGCCAACCACCGCCGCAACGTCGAACTGGTGGGGCGCGGTTTCATCAGCCAGCGCGGCGTCGACGAGAGCGCCGCGGCGCTGGAGGTGGCCAAGGCCAAGACCGAGCTGGCGCGCGCTACCGCGGCGCGTTTGCGTGTGCTGGCGCCGTTCGACGGCGTGACCGGTCTGCGCAACATCAGCGTCGGCGACTACCTGAAGGAAGGCGCGGACATCGTCAACCTGGAAGACATGAACGCCGTGTACGTCGACTACCGTCTGCCCGAGCGCCTGCAGACCCAGGTGCGGCGCGGCCAGGTGGCGCGCGTGCAGGTCGAGGCGCTGCCCGACCGCGTTTTCGCCGCCTCGGTATTGGCCGTCGATCCGCTGATCGACGCCAACGGCCGCAGCCTGAACGTGCGCGGCTGCATCGACAACCGCCTGCTGCAGCTGCGCCCCGGCATGTTCGCGCGCGTTGTCACGCAACTGGGCGACGACCGCCAGGCGCTGATGATCCCGGAAGAGGCGGTGGTGTCGCAGGGCGGCCGCGTGAGCGTGATCCGCCTCGTCAAGGCCGAGGGCCAGGACGGCAAGCCGGCCTGGAGCACCCAGCGCGTGGATGTGACCACCGGCCGGCGCTCGGCCGGTCAGGTGGAAATCATGCACGGTCTGGCCGAAGGCGAGCGGGTGGTCACGGCCGGGCAGCAGCGCATCCAGCGCGATGGCACGCCGGTGCGCGTGGCTGCGCCCCCGGGCGCGGAAGGCGCTGCCGTCGCGGCTTCCGGCTCCGCCGCCGCGCGGCCCAAGGCCTCTGGCACCGAAGTGGCCGATGCGCCGCGGGAGCCGACATCCGCCGCATCCGTCACCGGCCGGGGCGCCAAGCGCGCCGCCGGCCTGCCCTGGGCGGAGGTGCCGCCCGGCCCGAGCCCGTGCACCGCCGTCGCGGTGCGCTGACGCCAGCCGCCGCCGCGCCGTAGCCATGCAACTGGCCGAAGTTTCCATCCGCCGCCCGGTGTTCGCCACCGTGCTGTCGCTGCTGATCCTGCTTGTCGGCCTGGTCAGCTACACCCGCCTGGCGGTGCGCGAATACCCCAAGATCGACGAGCCGGTGGTGACGGTGAGCGTGCGTTACGCCGGCGCCTCGGCCGAGGTGATCGAGACCCAGGTCACCAAGCCGCTGGAAGACTCCATCGCCGGCATCGACGCGGTGGACGTGCTGACCTCCATCAGCCGGCCCGAGCAGGCGCAGATCAGCGTGCGCTTCCGGCTGGAGAAGGACGCCGACACCGCCGCCGCGGAGGTGCGCGACCGCGTTTCGCGCGTGCGCAACAAGCTGCCGCAGACCATCGACGAGCCGGTCATCGCCAAGGTCGAGGCCGACGCCTTTCCGGTGATGTGGCTGGCGTTCTCCAGCGACACGCGCCCGCCGCTGGAGATCAACGACCTGCTCACCCGCATCGTCAAGGCGCGCCTGCAAACCGTCACCGGCGTGGCCGACGTGCGCATCTACGGCGAGCGCAAGTACGCCATGCGGGTGTGGCTGGACGCCGACCGCCTGGCCGCCTACAAGCTGACCACGCAGGATGTCGAGGACGCCATCCGGCGCAGCAACCTGGAGCTGCCGGCCGGGCGCATCGAGTCGCGCCAGCGCGAGTTCTCGGTCACCTCGCAGACCGATCTGATCAAGCCGGCGCAGTTCGAGCAGATCGTGGTCAAGACCGTCAACGGCTTTTCGGTGCGCCTGCGCGACGTGGCGCGGGTGGAGGAGGGCGCCGCCGACGAGCGCAGCGCCGTGCGCCTGAACGGCCGCCCGGCCATCTCGGCGGGCGTGATCCGCCAGGCCACGGCCAACCCGCTGGAGTTGTCCAAGGGCGTGCGCGAGATGATGCCGCGCCTGCAGGAAGACATGCCCAGCGACGTGCGCATCGACATCGCCAACGACAACTCGGTGTTCATCGACCGTGCGGTCAAGAGCGTCTACCAGACCATTGTCGAGGCCATCGTGCTGGTGGCGCTGGTGATCTTCGTGTTCTTGCGCACGGTGCGCGCGTCCATCATTCCCATCGTCACCATTCCGGTCAGCCTGATCGGCGCCTTCGCGATGATGTCGCTGGCCGGCTTTTCAATCAACACGCTGACCCTGCTGGCCCTGGTGCTGGCCATCGGCCTGGTGGTGGACGATGCCATCGTCATGCTGGAGAACATCTACCGCCACATCGAGGAGGGCATGCCGCCTTTTACCGCGGCGATTCACGGCGCGCGCGAGATCGGCTTCGCCATCGTGGCCATGACGCTGACCCTGGCGGCGGTGTACGCGCCGTTGGCCTTCACACCGGGGCGCACGGGGCGCTTGTTCGTCGAGTTCGCGCTGGCGCTGGCCGGCGCGGTGGTGGTGTCCGGTTTCGTCGCCCTGACGCTGTCGCCCATGATGTGCTCGCTGCTGCTCAAGCACAACCCCAAGCCGAATTGGTTCGACCGCACCATGGAGCGCTGGCTGACCGCGCTGTCCGACGGTTACGGGCGCCTGCTGCGCTACGTGCTGATGCATTTGCGCTGGCTGGTGCTGCTGGTGATGGTCGGCTGCGCCGCCGCCATCGCCTGGCTGTACCCGAACATGCGGCAAGAGCTGTCGCCGCTGGAGGACCGAGGCGTGATCCTGGCCAGCATCAACGCTCCGGACGGCGCCACGCTGGCCTTCACCGACCGCTACGCGCGCCAGATCGAGGACATTGGCGAGGCCTATCCCGAGTTCGACCGCATCTTCGCCAACATCGGCAACCCCAGCGTGTCGCAGGGCAGCGTGGTGCTGCGCGCCGTGGACTGGAGCGAGCGCCAGCGCTCCACCCTGGACATCGCGCGCGAGATTCAGCCCAAGATGAACCGGCTGGCTGGGGTGAATGCCTTCGCCGTCACGCCGCCGTCGCTGGGCCAGGGCTTTCGCGAGCGCCCGGTGAACTTCGTGGTGCAGACCTCGGACAGCTACCAGAACCTGAACCGGGTCATGCGCCAGTTCATGGACGAGATCGCCAAGAACCCCGGCTTCATTGCCCCCGACCTGGACCTGCGTTTGTCCAAGCCGGAACTGCGCATCGAGGTCGACCGCGAGCGCGCCGCCGACCTGGGCGTGGGCGTGGACGCCGTGGCGCGCGCCATCGAGACCATGCTGGGCGGGCGCGTGGTCACGCGCTACAAGCGCGACGCCGAGCAGTACGACGTGATCGTGCAGACCGGTGCCGGCGGTCGCACCACACCGGAGGACATCGACCGCATCCAGCTGCGTGCCCGTGGCGACGTGATGGTGCCGCTGTCGGCCCTGATTAAGGTGCAGGAAGGCGTGTCGCCGCGCGAGTTGAACCACTTTGGCCAGCGCCGTTCGGCCACCCTCACCAGCAACCTGGCGCCGGACTATTCGCTCGGCGAGGCGCTGGCCTTCCTGGACCGCACGTCCGACAAGCTGCTCAAGACCGGCTACACCACCGACCTGAACGGCATCTCGCGCGAATTCCGTTCCTCGCAAGGGGCCCTGGTGGTGGTGTTCGCGCTGGCGTTGCTGTTCATCTTTTTGGTGCTCGCGGCGCAGTTCGAAAGCTTCGTCGATCCGCTGGTCATCATGTTCTCGGTGCCCTTGTCCATGATCGGCGCGCTGCTGGCGCTGCAGCTGACGGGTGGCTCGCTGAACGTGTATTCGCAAATCGGCCTGATCACCCTGGTCGGCCTGGTCACCAAGCACGGCATTCTGATCGTGGAGTTCACCAACCAGCTGCGCCAACGCGGTGAGCCCATGCTGGAGGCCCTGGTGCACGCCAGCGCGCAACGCCTGCGTCCCATTCTGATGACCACCGGGGCCATGGTGCTGGGTGCCGTGCCGCTGGCGCTGGCCACCGGTGCTGGCGCGGAAAGCCGGCGCCAGATCGGCTGGGTGATCGTCGGCGGCATGAGCATCGGTACCTTGCTGACCCTGTTCGTCGTGCCCACCATGTACGCCTTGCTGGCGCGCCAGCGCGTGCCGGGCGCCATCACCACCCCGATCGAGCCGCCGGCGCCGCACGCCGCCGCGCCCGACGAGCGGGCGGCGTGACGCCCTCAAAGGAGTCACGACTGGTGGCGGCCGCGGTGAGCGGGCCCGTGAAAGAGCGCCTGAACTTGATGCGCATCAAGTGTGGTGAAAGCCTGTTACTTTCAGGGGCAGGGCTGTACCGGCACAATAGCTCCAAGGGGGCTTGACTTTCCGCACCCGCCAGCAAAACGGCGGGGCGGGCCGATCCGAACGACACTGGACGGTGCATTTTTCGGCAGCAACGGGGGTTCATGGCCGTGATCGGCGGTGTATTCGACAACCTGCATCTGCAAGCCGCCGTGCTGGACGCGGTGGCGGCCAGCCATGCGCCGCCCCATTTGCTGGCCCAGCGCCAGCAGCAACGCCTGCTGCGCCTGCTCGAAGCGGCCCACGACGGCTCGGCCCTGTACCGCGAGCGCCTGCAAGGGCGCCGCCAGCGTTCCTCCGACCTCGCGCGCGTGCAGCCGGTGACCCGCACCGAGCTGTGCCAGCGGTTTTCCGAATGGGTCACCGATCCGGCGCTGCGCCTGGATGAACTGCGCGAATTCACCGCCGATGTCTCGCGCGTCGGCGAGCCCTGGCTGGATCGCTACGTGGTCTGGGAAAGTTCCGGCACCAGCGGCCAGCCCGGCATCTTCGTGCAGGATGCGCGGGCCATGGCCGTCTACGACGCATTGGAAAGCTCACGCCACCGCGCGCCTGGGCGCGGCGCCGGCAGCCTGTTCGGGGCGTTCGGGGGCCTGGAAGTGCTGGGCGTGGCCGACCGCACCGCGCTGGTCACCGCCACTGGCGGGCATTTCGCCAGCGTCGTCAGTTTCGAGCGGCTGCGCCGGCTCAACCCCTGGCTGGCGGCGTCCGCGCGCTGCGTCAGCCTGATGCAGCCCACGGCCGACGTGGTGGCCCAGCTGAACGAGTTTCAGCCCAGCATCCTGGCCACCTACCCCACGGCCGCGGTGCTGCTGGCCGAGGAGGCCCAGACCGGCCGGCTGCGTATCAAGCCGCGCTGCGTGATGACCGGCGGCGAAACCCTGAGCAGCGCCATGCGCACGCGCATCGGCCAGGCGTTCGGCGCGGGCCTGGTCCGCAACAGCTACGGCGCGTCTGAATTTCTGCCCTTGGCCTGGGAGTGCGCGCATGGCCACCTGCACGTCAACGAAGACTGGGTGGTGCTGGAGCCGGTGGACGAGCAACATCGCCCGGTCCCACTTGGGCAGCCGGCGCCCAGCGTGCTGCTGACCAACCTGGCCAACCTGGTGCAGCCACTGATCCGCTACGACCTGGGCGACCAGATCACCTTGCACGGCAAGCGCTGCGCGTGTGGCTCCGCCATGCCGGTGATCGAGGTGCGCGGGCGCTGCGACGACGTGCTGCACGTGCCGGCCCTCAAGAAGGGCCGCAGCGTCGGTTTGCTGCCGCTGGCGCTGTGCACGGTGATCGAGGAGCAGGCGGGCGTGTTCGACTTTCAACTGCTGCAACGTGGCCCGCACACCCTGGTGGTGCGCCTGCCGCAGCAAGGCGAGGAGGCCGAGCAGGCCATCGCCCGCTGCCGCGAGGCCTTGCAGGCCT
>JAIUOM010000160.1 GCA_020161215.1 Pseudomonadota bacterium | reverse complement strand
AAAGCAGTACCCGCCCATGAAATCCGGCCCCGCGTGGTGGCCGGGCGGGCGCGTGGCGCAGAACACGGTGCGTTCGCCGCCCAGCAGATCGCGCGCCGCGCTGGCCGCCGCGTCGGCCGCCGCTTTGGCCGCGGCCCAGGTGCCGGCCGACAGGGGCGAGCCGTTGTCCATCGAATACAGGCCCAGGCGCGCGGTGAAATTGGCCGGCTCAAGATCGCTGCGCAGCGTGCGCACCGGCCACACCGACGGAAAGGGCTGCACGCCGGCGTTGGCGGCGTCCAGCGCCAGCCATTGCTCCCACGCCGTTCGCAAAAAGTCGAGGTAGCGCGCGGTGTGCACCCGCGCCAGCACCGGCGTGCTGTCGACATCCGGCGTGTGCAGGGCATGGCCCTCGGCGCGCAGGGCGGCCTGCACGAACTCGGCCCGACGCGGGCTCTCGAAGCAGGGCACGCGTTCGCCGCGAAAAAACTCGTGCGCGGGCGCGTGCAAGGCTTGCTGCTCGGTGACGTAGATCCGCATGGGGCGACAATCCAGAGGTGGCGGGATGAAGCCGCGCAGTATGGCAGGGCCCCCTGGTCGGGCGCCGACGGTGTGGCGTCGTCACCGCCCAAGGAGTTGTCACGCATGAAATGTTCCGCCCTCTTCCCGGTGCTGATGGCCGCTGGCGTGCTGGCCGGTCCGGTGTGGGCGCTGAGTCCGCAAGCGCTGAAGGCCGAGCAGCAACGCATCGCCGCCGAAACCCAGGCCGCGCGCGCCAGTTGCCAAAAGCTCGACGGCAACGCCAAGACCATCTGCCTGGCCCGCGCCCAAGGCGATGAGCGGGTCGGCAAGGCCGAATTGCGGGCGCGCCACCAGCCCACCGCCAAGCACCTGTACCAGGCGCACCTGGCCCGCGCCGAGGCCGACTACGCCGTGGCCCGGCAGCGCTGCGCCGCTCTGGCCGACGCCCCGAGGAAGGTGTGCCGCCAGGACGCCCAGGCCGCCTACGTCACCGCGCGCGAGAACGCCAAGGTGGCCCGGGCCGTGGCCGCGCCGGGCCAGACGCGCCTGGAGAAAGCGGCCAACGTGGCCGAGGTGCGCCAGGCCGCCGCGGCCCGCAAGAACGACGCCAACCACCAGGCCGCCGTGCGGCGCTGCGAGGTGCTGGCCGGCGACGCCAAGACGGCCTGCGTGAGCGAGGCCCAGCGCCAGTTCGGCAAGCAGTAGGCCCGCCCACCGCTGCTCAGCGCAGCAAGGTGGCGCGCGGCGCGAAGCCGTGGTTCAGCGGCCCCAGGCCCTGCCCGGTCTTGACCCGGGCACCGGCGTGGATCGCCTGCAGCACGTAGCCGTGCGCGGCCTGCACGGCGGACACCAGGGGCATGTCTTGCGCCAGAAAGGCCGCCACGGCCGAGGACAGCGTGCAGCCGGCCCCGTGCAGGTTGCGCGTGGGCACGCGCGGCGCGTGCAAGGTCAGCGGTTCGGCGCCGGGCTGCAACAGCACGTCGTGCACCTGCTCGCCGGGCAGGTGCCCGCCCTTCAGCAGCACGGCGCGCGCGCCCAGCGCCAGCAGGGCCTGGGCCGCGGCCGGCATGTCGGCGGCGGTGGACACCGGGCGGCCCAGCAGCAGCGCCGCTTCGTCCAGGTTGGGGGTGATCAGCTGCACGCGCGGAAACAGCTCCGCCACCAGCGCCCGCACGGCCGGCGGCTCGATCAGCGGCGCGCCGCTGGCGCTGACCATCACCGGATCCAGCACCACCCGGGACAAACGGTGGCGGTCGATGGCGGCGGCCACCACCTCGACGATGGGCTCCGCGTGCAGCATGCCGATCTTCACCGCGTGCACGCCGATGTCGTCGAGCACGGTGTCGATCTGCGTGGCCAGGAACTCAGGCGGCGGCGCGTGAATGCCGGCCACGCCCTGGGTGTTTTGCGCCGTCAGCGCGGTGATGGCGCTGAGCCCGAAGCAGCCCAGGGCGGCGAAGGTCTTCAGATCGGCCTGGATGCCGGCGCCGCCGCCCGAATCCGAGCCGGCGATGGTCAGCACCCTCAGGTACTGCTGGATCGGCACCCCGGGGCTCATGCGCCGCGCTCCAGCGTGGGGTGCGGCAGCGCCGGCACCGGCAGGCGCGGCGCGGCGCGGCCGGCGCCCAGGGCGGTCTGCCAGGTGGGCACGGTGCGCGCCGGGTCTTCGCCCAGCCCGCGCACCACGCAGACGCCGGCGGCGCCGCTGCGCGCGGCCTCCTGCAACTGATCCGGCGCCAGGATGCCGCCGATGGCCACCACCGGGCGGGCGGCCATGTGTACCCACCAGGCCAGGTTGTCCAGGCCCTGGGGCCGCCAAGGCATGTCCTTGGTCAGGGTGGGCCAGACCGGGCCGCAGGCCAGGTACCACGGCGCCAGGGCGCGCGCGCGGCACAGCTCCCACAGGCTGTGGCTGCTGATGCCCAGTTGCAGGCCGCTGGCGGCCAGTTCGGCGCGGCCGGCCGGGCCCAGCGCCAGCAGGTCTTCCTGCCCCAGGTGCACGGCGGGGGCGCCCAGCTCGGCGGCCAGGCGCCAGTGGTCGTTGACGACCAGGGTGGCGCCGCCGGCTCGGCAGGCGGCCAGCGCCTGGGTGACCGAAACCCGCAGCGCGGCGTGCCAGGCGGCGTCGGGCGTGGGCGGCGTCTTGATGCGCAACTGCACGGTGTGCACGCCGGCTGCCACCACCTGGCGCACGCGCTCGGGGCTGTCGACGATGGCGTAGATTCCCAGGTCGATAGGCCGGTGGTCGGCGTCCGATCTTCCTAGGTCGCTATCAAAAACGAAGTTTTCAGAAAACTCATCGGCCCAGCTCAGCACCGGCATTCCGGCCGGATCGGCGGCCAGCCCGGCCCGCGCCGCCACCGGCCCGGCGCCCTGCCCGGCCGGGTAGCCGTGGCACAGCGCCCAGCGGGTCGCCATCTTGGCCAGCACCAGGGCGTCGGCGGTGACGAAACCCAGCGCCAGCGCGCTGGCCGCGCTGCTGGCAAAGGTGCAGCCGGTGCCATGGGTGTGGCGGGTGGCCACGCGCGGCAGCGCCAGCCAGCCGCTGGCCTCGGGGCTGTCGATCCAATCGCGCACCAGGCCCGAGGGGTGCGGCGCATCGTCGCCGCCGGTGATGGCCACGGCGCGCGCGCCCATGGCTTTCAGCCGCGCGGCCAGTTCGGGCACGTCGGCCACGTCAACGCCGGCCAGGCGCAGCGCCTCGCGCCGGTTCGGGGTGATCAGGGTGGCGCGCGGCAGCAACAGCTCGCGGTAGGCGCGCAAGGTGGCTTCGTCGGCGAAGGCGGCGCCGCTGCTGGCGCCCAGCACCGGGTCCACCACCAGGGGCACGGGAGCGCGTTCGCGCAGGCGATCGACCCAGCGCGCCAGCACAGCCACGTTGTCGGCGCTGCCCAGCAGCCCGGTCTTGATGGCGGCCGGCGGCAAGTCGGCGGCCAGCGCGGCCAGTTGCGCGTCGAGCAGATCGGAGGGCACCGGCGACACCCGCACAACGGCGCGCGAGTTCTGCGCCGTGACGGCGGCCACCACCGGACACAGGTGCACGCCCAGGCTTTCGGCCGCGCGCTGGTCCGCCGCCAGACCGGCGCCACCGCCCGAGTCGGTGCCGGCGACGCTCCAGAGAATCGGTTTTGCTCCTGTTTCAGGAGCTACCGTGGACGATTCCACGCCGGCCATCACGGGTTTCCGATCAAAAACGGGTTGCCCGCCACCGGCGTGGTGGCCACGGCAAAGTCCTGCTTCGCCATCACCCCCGCCAGGTAGGCAGCGCGCCCGGCCTCGATGGCCTGGCCAAAGGCGCCTGCCATGCGCACCGGGTCGGGCGACTGGCTGACGGCGCTGTTCAGCAGCACGGCGTCAAAGCCCAGCTCCATGGCCTGCGCGGCGTGGCTGGGCGCGCCAATGCCAGCGTCGATGATCAACGCCACGTCCGGCAGCCGCTCGCGCAGCAGGCGCAGCGCGAACGGGTTGACCAGCCCCTGCCCCGAGCCAATCGGCGCGCCCCAGGGCATCAGCAGCGGGCAACCCGCATCCAGCAGGCGTTTGCAGGTGACCAGATCGTCGGTGCAGTACGGAAACACCGTGAAACCATCGCGGCTGAGCTGGCGCGCCGCCTCGACCAGCTCCACCGGGTCGGGCTGCAGCGTGTATTCGTCGCCCACCACCTCCAGCTTGACCCAGGGCGTGCCGTACAGCTCGCGCGCCATCTGCGCCAGTTGCACCGCCTCGCGCGCCGTGGTGCAGCCGGCGGTGTTGGGCAGCAGGCGCGCGCCGCTGTCCTTCAGCGTGGCCTGGATCATCTGCACAAAGCCGTTGTCGCCGCCCGCGGCCAATTGGCGCTTGAGGCCCACGGTGACGATCTGGCTGCCCGAAGCGAGCATGGCCTGGCGCAGCACCTGCGGCGAGGGGTAGCCGGCGGTGCCGAGGAGAAAGCGGCTGGTCAAGGCGACGTCGCCGACGTGCCAAGGGTCGTCACCCCGGCTCAATCCGCTAACGCCCGGTGCAGTAGGTCCGGTCATACAGTTCCGAAAACTCGTTTCAACCACAAAATAATCAGCGGCATCAGCAAAACAACTCCTTGCACCAAGGCGGCGAGCGCCGCTGCCTTAGCACCGCGACGATTCCACTCCTGCTGCAATTTGGCTGATGCCCCAAAATCATTGCCATCGTCATCCAAAATCGCTGCCGGATAGCAACCGTGCTCGTCTGGTTTATCAACATATCGAACGGTTGCCGTCGCTGCGCGGTACCAACAAAAAGCCGCAAGAAGGGCAAGGAGTGCCGCCAACAGATTCATTACCTGATCGAAGTTCATCATCGCGTCTCTTACCCCCCCACAATCGGCTGAAACAGCAGCACCGCATCGCCCTCACCCAACACCCGAGCCGCACGCGCGTTGCGGGCCACGAAGTCGCCGTTGACGGCGGTGCTGACGGCTTCAGGTACGTGACCAAGCTGCTCAATCAACTGGGCCAGCGTGGTGCCTGGGGGTACGGGGTGCGGATAGCCGTCGAGCTGCAGGGTGATGGGCTGGCCGCCACCGGCCGCTGTCGGTGGTGTCGATTCTTCAGGTGAATTCATGGTGATGCCGGCGTGGAGACTTCCTCGGCAGCTATGGTTTCAGGAGTTTCCAGACCCGCCGTCCAGCCATTGTGGCGCAGCGCCGCATCGACCAGCGCGGGGGCCAGCAGCCAGCCGTGGCGGAACAGGCCGTTGATGCGCAACAGGCGCGGTGCGTGCTCGGTGCGCGGGGCGTTGTCGGGCAGCGCGGGGCGCAGGTTCACGTCCAGCTTCAGGATGCGCGCCTCGGCCAGGGCCGGCACCACGCTGTGCGCGGCGGCCAGCAGCTCGACCACGCTGCGCAGGCTGGCGGGGCTGCGGTCTTCGCTCTCGATCTCGCTGGCGCCCACCAGCACGTCGCGCGCCGTGCGCGGCACGATGTAGACGCGGTGGCGCGGGTGCAACAGGCGCACCGGGCGCGTCAGGCCGTGGCCTGGGCAATCCAGCCAGGCGACTTCGCCACGCACGCCACGCACATCGAAGATGGGCGGGGTGTGCTTTTTTTTGTGCTCGCCCCGCACGGACACATCGGGCTTGGCCCCGACGCCGCGCACGTCCACCACGGCATCAAAGGCCAACACGCGGCCATCGGCCAGACGCAGCGTGCCGCCGCCCTCGCCCGCCTCCACGGCCAACACGCCCTGACCCCAGTGCCAATCGACACCCGCCGCCCCGGCGTGCAGGGCCGCCATCACGGCCACGGTGTCGATGAAACCCTCGCCCGGCAGCTGCCAGGCGTGCGCCGGGCCTTGAATGGCGGGCTCCAGGGCGCGCAGCGCGGTGATGTCGAGCGGCTGGGCGCCCTCGGCCGGGCTGCTGAGCCGCCATTCGGGTGTGGCCACGGCGGCTTCCAGCCGTTGCAACACGCGCTGCGCCGCACCCAAATCGGCCCGGTGCGCCACCAACAGGCTGCCGCCCACCTGCACGCGCGGCTGGCCGGGCAGCGCGGCGGTGATCTGCGGCCACAAGCCCAGGGACTGCCAGCCCAGCGCCGCCACGGCGGGTTCGGCGTTGTCCAACTCGGCCAGAGGGCTGAGCATGCCGGCCGCGGTAAAGCCGGCCGCCGTGGGCACGTAGGGCTCGCCGGCCTGGCTGCGCGCCACCGGCCGCGGCCCTGTGGCGGGGTCGAACACCGAGACACGGTGCCCGGCACGCGCCAGCGCCCAGGCCAGCAAGCGGCCCAACAGGCCCGCGCCAGCGATGCCGATGTGCATGGATTCAGCCATGGTGTACTACTCTTTTCATAGCTGCCAACGATTATTTCACGCCGACATGGATTGGTTTTCTCTCAAGCCGGCTTGATCGGCACGTAAAACTCCCCGCCTTGGGCCTGGAACTCGGCGGACTTCTGGTCCATGCCGGATTTCAGCGCCTCGGCCTCGGAAATGCCCTTGGCAGCGGCGTAGTCGCGCACTTCCTGCGTGATCTTCATGCTGCAGAACTTGGGGCCGCACATGCTGCAGAAGTGCGCGGTCTTGCTGCTGTCCTTGGGCAAGGTCTCGTCGTGGAAGTCGCGCGCGGTGTCCGGGTCCAGCCCCAGGTTGAACTGGTCTTCCCAGCGGAATTCAAAGCGCGCGTGGCTGATCGCGTCGTCGCGCGCGCGGGCGCTGGGGTGGCCCTTGGCCACGTCGGCCGCGTGGGCGGCGATCTTGTAGGCAATGATGCCTTGCTTGACATCGTCGCGGTCGGGCAGGCCCAGGTGCTCCTTGGGCGTCACATAGCACAGCATGGCCGTGCCCATCCAGCCGATCATGGCCGCGCCAATGGCTGATGCAATGTGGTCGTAGCCGGGGGCGATGTCGATGGTGAGGGGCCCCAGGGTGTAGAACGGCGCCTCGTGGCAGTGCTTGATCTGCTCGTCCATGTTGGCCTGGATCATGTGCATGGGCACGTGGCCGGGGCCTTCGATCATGGTCTGCACGTCGTGCTTCCAGGCCACTTGCGTCAACTCGCCCAGGGTGCGCAGCTCCGCAAACTGGGCCTCGTCGTTGGCGTCGGATGCGCAACCCGGCCGCAAGCCGTCGCCCAGGCTGAAGGACACGTCATACGCCTTCATGATCTCGCAGATCTCTTCAAAGTGCGTGTACAAGAAGCTCTCTTGGTGGTGCGCAATGCACCACTTGGCCATGATGGAGCCACCGCGGCTGACGATGCCGGTCACGCGGTCAGCCGTCAAATGGATGAAGGGCAGGCGCACGCCGGCGTGGATGGTGAAGTAGTCCACGCCCTGCTCGGCCTGCTCGATCAGCGTGTCGCGGAACACTTGCCAGGTCAGGTCTTCGGCAATGCCGCCCACTTTTTCGAGCGCCTGGTAGATCGGCACGGTGCCGATGGGCACGGGGCTGTTGCGCACAATCCAGTCGCGCGTGGTGTGGATGTTTTTGCCGGTGCTCAGATCCATCACCGTGTCGGCGCCCCAGCGAATGGACCAGACCAGCTTCTCCACCTCTTCCTCGATGCTGCTGGTGACGGCCGAATTGCCGATGTTGGCGTTGATCTTCACGCGGAAGTTGCGGCCGATGATCATCGGCTCGATCTCGGGGTGGTTGATGTTGGCCGGGATGATGGCGCGGCCGCGCGCCACTTCGTCGCGCACAAATTCGGGCGTGATGACATCGGGCAGCACGGCGCCCATGGGGTTGCCACGGCGGCGCGCCTCGCGCTGGGGGTTGCTCAAAAATTCCTTGGCCCATTCCAGCCGGCCGTTTTCGCGCAGGGCGATGTACTCCATCTCAGGGGTGACGATGCCGCGACGCGCGTAGTGCATCTGCGTGACGTTGCTGCCGGCCTTGGCGCGGCGCGGTGGACGCTGCAGGGCGGCGGCTTCGCGGCGCAGCTGCTCGATGCGCTCGGCGTCGCGCACCTCGTGCTTGCCGCCATCGTCCAGGATGTGGGCCAGGCGGCCTTCGTAGCTTTCGGTGTCGGCGCGCTCGTCAATCCACGCCGCGCGAATCGGCGCCAGGCCCTTGCGCACGTCGATGTCCGCCTGTGGGTCGGTGTAAGGACCGGAGGTGTCGTAGAACGAGACTTCGCGCCCGTTGGTCAGCGTGACGTCGCGCACGGGCACGCGGATGTCGGCGCGGCTACCAACCATGGCGCCCTTGCGTGAGGCAGGCAGGGGCTCGCGCGTCAGCGCCAGCAGGTGGGCAAGTTTGTCGGGGGCGTTCATGGGGCGGTGTCTCCAGAGGTTCTCGGGTGGACTCCGGGGCCGCCTGCCTGTGCGTGTGGCCGACGCGTTGTCGGCACACTGGGCATGATGACCAACTCTTCCTTACGCCGGTACTAACCGGATCAAGTGAACGGGTTCGGCCCTGAATTTGGACCATCTCAGCTCGCACGACGCGGGCACCCCGGAGGCAGCTTTCATAATACCGCGAAAGGAGCTTCCCATGACCCTGTCTCGTGCCACCGTGGCGGTTTTTTCCTGTGCCGCCCTGTCCCTGGTGGGCTGCGTCACCACCGATCCGGCCAAGGACCCGCGCGTCATGGGCGGCGGCATGTCGGCCACCCGGGTGCTCGTGCGCGAAGGCCCGAAACAAGTGCAGGAAGGCCAGCTCTCGGCCGAAGCCGCGGCCTTGAAGGAAGCCGGCGCCGCCTGCAAACGCTCAGGGCTGGACCTGCGCACGCTGGACATGAAGCGCGAAGACCTCCCGGCCCGCCCAGGCCTGTTCGCCGGTCGCCCGGGCGGCATGGCCGCGTACGAGCGTGTCCAACTGACCTACGCCTGCGAGCAGTCACGGCCTTGAGCCGGGTGCGTGGCGGCTGAAATTTCGGGTTTTTTTGAGTCCGGCAGCCCCGCCCCGCTAGAGTGCAAAAATCCACGCTATAATGCAAGGCTTGTTCCCCGATAGCTCAGTCGGTAGAGCGCCGGACTGTTAATCCGTAGGTCCCTGGTTCGAGCCCAGGTCGGGGAGCCAAAACTCCAAAAAAGCCCGCTACTCAAAAGGTAGCGGGCTTTTTCCATTGGTGGCACGGGTTCTGGCCGGGGCCGCAGCCCCAAATGGTCAAACGTCCAGATCAAACACCGCCATGCTCTCCACATGGGCCGTGTGCGGGAACATGTTGACCGCGCCGGCCGCCGTGCAGCGGTAGCCAGCCTGGTGCACCAGCAGGC
>JAIUOM010000159.1 GCA_020161215.1 Pseudomonadota bacterium | reverse complement strand
CGATGCGGCAAGGGCAGAACCAGTACCCGCCGATGCCGGGCGTGCCGATGCTGCGCGAGGCCATCAGCGCCAAGATCGACGCCTTGTACGGCCGCCATTACGACGCGGGCAGCGAAATCACCGTCACCGCCGGCGCCACGCAGGCCATCCTGACCGCCCTCCTGTGCTGCGCCGGCCCCGGCGACGAGGTGATCGTGCTGGAGCCCTGCTACGACAGCTACGTGCCCAACGTCGAGCTGACCGGCGCCCGCGTGGTGCGCGTGCCACTCACGCCGGGCACGTTCCGGCCCGATTTCGACAAGCTGGCGGCCGCGCTCGGCCCGCGCACCCGCGCCCTGGTCATCAACAGCCCGCACAACCCCAGCGGCACCGTCTGGTCGGCCGCCGACATGGCGCGGCTGGACGCGCTGCTGGCGCCGACCGACGTCCTGCTGATCAGCGACGAGGTGTACGAGCACATGGTCTACGCCCCCGCGCGCCACGAGAGCGTGGCCCTAACCCCAGGCCTGGCGGCGCGCGCCTTCATCGTCAGCAGCTTCGGCAAGACCTACCACGTCACCGGCTGGAAAGTGGGCTACGTGGCCGCCCCGGCCGCGCTGACGGCCGAATTCCGCAAGGTGCACCAGTTCAACGTGTTCACCGTCAACACGCCCATGCAGTGCGGCCTGGCCGAGTACATGCGCAGCCCGAACCCCTACCTGCAGCTGCCCGCCTTCTACGGCGCCAAGCGCGCACTGTTCCGCGAAGGGCTGGCAGGCACGCGCTTTCGCCTGCTGCCCTGCGAGGGCAGCTACTTCCAGTGCGTGTCCATCGCCGATCTGGCCGTGCCCGAGCGCGCCCTGCCCGAAGCCGAGTTCTGCCAGTGGCTGACGCGCGAGGTCGGCGTGGCGGCCATCCCGCTGTCGGCCTTCTACGGCGACGGCTTTGATCAGCAGGTGATTCGCTTCTGCTTTGCCAAGCGCGACGAGACCTTGCGCGCCGCGTTGGCACGCCTGTCCCGGCTGTAAGCACGGTTTATTCACTCTGTTTTTAATAGCTACTCAGGATTAATCCACGCCGGCCTACGCCAGTTTTGGCTCTTATTTCAGGTATTCAGCTTGCCGGCGAGAAAAGAATGAACTAGCATTCACTTTATCAGTGAATCGAGGTTCATTCTTTCCGTGGCCTACCGTCAAACCCCCGCCGTCGAAGCCCGCCTGCAGGACAACCGCGGCCGCATCCTGGCCGCCGCCCGCAGCCTGGTCAGCGAAGGCGGCTGGAAAGAGGCCCAGGTCGCCAGCGTGGCCGCCGCCGCCGGCATGGCCACCGGCACCGTGTACCGCTATTTCCCGTCCAAGGCCGACCTGTTCACCGAGGTGTTGTCGGCCGTGTCGCAGCGCGAGGTGGACGTGCTGGCCGAGATCGCCGCCTCGGGCGAACCCGCGCCGATTCGCCTGCACAGCGCCGTGGTCACCTTCGTGCGCCGCGCCATGCAAGGCCCGCGCCTGGCCTACGCGCTGATCGCCGAGCCCTGCGACAAGGAGATCGACGCCGCCCGGTTGACCTACCGCGCCGCCATCAGCGAGGTGGTGCGCGCCATCATCGCCTCGGGGCAGGCGGCGGGCGACTTGCGCGCCGACGTCCAGGCCGACATCGCCGCCTCGGTCATCGTCGGCGGTTTCATGGAGGGGCTGATCGGCCCGCTCTCGCCGCTCCACCATCCGCAGAGCGGCGACCCGGACAGCGAGCGCGACGACAGCGCCCAGCTGGCCGAGCACATCGCCCGCCTGGCCTGCGCCAGCCTGGCGCCAACGCCTGAAACCCGTGAGAACACCAGGAGACCCGCATGAACAAGCCCCTTTCCGCCGACCTGCTGCAAACCAGCACCGACCGCTACAGCACCCACCGCGTGCTCAACCAGGCCGAGCCGGCCAGCGGCTTCAACGCCTTCACGGGCGACGCCGTGCTGCGTGAGGCCATCGCCCGCGAAGCCCCCTGGGCCACCGAGCGCTGCACGGCGCTGGGCCAGGTGGCCGGCGACGAGCAAGTGCAGGAGCTGGCGCGCCTGGCCAACCGCCACCTGCCCGAACTCAAGACGCACGACCGCTTCGGCCACCGCATCGACTGGGTCGAGTTTCACCCCAGCTGGCATGAGCTGATGACCCTGGCCTGGCACCATGAGGTGCCCAACCTGACCTGGCGCACGGCCGAGCCGAACAGCCATGTGGCCCGCGCGGTGCTGTCCCACCTCTGGAACCAGGTCGAGCACGGCACGGCCTGCCCGACCGGCATGGCCTACGCCGCCTACGCCGGTTTCGAGGCCGAGCCGGCCCTGGCGGTCTGGGCCGAGAAGTCGCGCGGCACGGTGTACGAATTCAGCCGCCGCGAGGTGGCCGACAAGCCTTCGGTGGTGATCGGCTACGCCATGACCGAAAAACAGGGCGGCTCGGACCTGCGCGAGACACAAACCACCGCCCGCTTCTCGCATTCGGCCGACTACCACGGCGCCACCGCTCACTGGTACGAGCTGAATGGACACAAGTGGTTTTGCTCGGTGCCGCAGTCGGATGGCTTCTTTACCCTGGCCAAGGTGAACGGCGGCGTGACCTGCTTTTTTCTGCCGCGCACCCTGCCAGACGGCGCTTACAACCGCTTTTTCGTGCAACGGCTCAAGGACAAGGCCGGCAACAAGTCGAACGCTTCCAGCGAGGTGGAATACGCCGGCACGCTGGCCATCCGCGTCGGCCAGGAAGGCCACGGCATCCGGGAAATCCTCACCCACTCGCACCTGACCCGACTGGACTTCGCGGTCGGCTCGGCCGGGCTGATGCGCCAGGCCCTGACCCTGGCGCTGCGCCACACCAACACCCGCCAGGCCTTCGGCACGAGCATTGCCGAGCGGCCCATGATGACCAATGTGCTGGCCGACATGGCCGTGGAAGTGGAGGCCGCCACCCTGATGGCCCTGCGCGTGGCCAAGGCCACCGACCTGATGGCCGGCAGCCCGCAAGAGCGCCTGCTGGCCCGCGTGGCCACGCCCGCCGCCAAGTTCTTCAACTGCTCGCGCGCGCCGTCGGTCGCCAACGAAGCGCTGCAATGCCATGGCGGCAACGGCTTCATCGAGGAAAACCCGATGGCCCGCGTGTTCCGCGAATCCCCGCTGAACAGCGTCTGGGAAGGCACGGCCAACATGATGTGCATGGACGTGCGCCGCGCCATGGTCCGCGACCCGCGCACCCTGGACGCCGTGCGGGACGAATTGAAACCCCTGGCCGGCCAGGACCCGCGCTTCGACGCCCTGGTCCGGCACACCGAGCAGCTGATGCACGCCGCCGTGGCCGACGAATTCCTGGCCCGCCCCATGACCGAGGCGCTGGCGCGCGCGCTGCAAGGCGCGGAGCTGCTGCGCCACAGCCCGCCGGAGGTGGTGGACATCTTCCTGGCCACGCGCGGCCCGAACCCTGGCGGCGCCTGGGGCGCGCACTACGGCACCCTGGCCGGCGGCGTGAACCAGGCCGGCGCACGCAAGGTGATGCAACGCGCGATGGTGACGGATTGAGCCGGGTCACCCCACCGCGTGCGCCGCAGGCAGCCGCTGCCGGGCGATCTCGGCAAAGTAGCGCGCGCCCATCGGCAGGATGGCGTCGTTGAAGTCGTAGCGGCTGTTGTGCAGCGGCACGCCGCCCGGTGAATCCGCCGCGCCATTGCCGATAAAGACGAAAGCGCCCGGCACCACCTGCAAAAAGGCGCCAAAGTCCTCCGAAATCATCATGGGAGCGACATTGGCGTCCACCTTGTCCGCTCCCACCACCGCCCGCGCGGCGCGGATGGCCACTGGCGTGCAGGCGGGCCAGTTCACCGTGGGCACGAATTCGTGGGTGTAGTCCACCTCGCAGCTGGCGCCATGGGCCGCGGCGATGCCATGGCAAAGCTCGCGCATGCGGCGCTCCAGCAAGTCCTGCACGGCGGGCGAATAGCTGCGCGTGTCGCCCTTGATCTGGACATGGGTGGGAATGGCGTTGCGGATGCCATCGCTGTGGATCTCGGTGCACGAGACCACGGCCGACTCGGCCGGGTCCACCGAGCGACCCACGATGGTCTGCAGCGCCAGGATGACCTCGGCCGCCACCACCAGCGGGTCGATGGCCATGTGCGGCCGGGCCGCGTGCCCGCCCTGGCCCCGGATGCGGATGACGAAGTTGTCCTCGCTGGCCATGATGCCGCCCACGCGGGTGGCGATGTGCCCGGCCGGCATGCCAGGAATGTTGTGGGCGCCGTAGATTTCATCGACTGGAAAGCGCTCAAACAAGCCGTCCTGAATCATCGCCTTGGCGCCGCGGCCATGCTCTTCCGCCGGCTGAAAGATGAAGCGCACCGTGCCGTTGAAGTCGCGCTGGCGGGTCAGGATTTGCGCGGCACCCAGCAGCATCGCCATGTGCCCATCGTGCCCACAGGCGTGCATGCAGCCGGTGTTCCGCGAGATGTGGGCTCGGCCGTCCGCCGCTTCGGTCATCGCCAGGGCGTCCATGTCGGCGCGCAGGCCGATCACACCGGCACCGTCGCCCACCGTGAGGCTGGCCACCACGCCGGTGCCGCCAATGTCCCGGTGCACCTGCAGCCCCATCAGCTCCAGCGCCTTGGCGACGAAGCCGGAGGTGCGGTGCTCGTTGAAGCCGGTTTCGGGAAACTGGTGCAGCGCATGCCGCCAGCGCACCATCTGGGTGCCCAGTTCGTTGTCCACGGCCATGGCGACGCTCCTGTGAAATGGATGCAGATGACCGTTCGCGTTGATGTCGTCGAAGGGCATTTCCGCGCAACAAGGGCTTCGACATGCTCAGCCCGAACGGCATTCTAAAAATCTGAGTTTGCTCGAATTTTGATCGTTCATGGGCCGGTGGGTGCCGCCTGGTGTGCCACCCACGCCGCTTGCCGGCGCAACACGCTGGCTGCACTTTCCCCCACCAGCTCGGCGTACGTGGCCGGTGCCGTGGCGCCTTCGGTGCTGATGAGCAGCACGCGCGAATGTTCGTCCAGCCCTGCCTGCGCCGACAGCGCCGCATCGGTGCGCAGCGCCTGCAGCCCCGCCAGCCCGGCCACCCCCGATTCGCCCGCAAGGGTAGGCCGGTCGCGCTCGCTGCCTTGCGCCAGCACGCGCATGGCGGCCACGGCCTGGTCGTCCTCGATGGTCATGAAGGTGTCCACACAAGGCTCCAAAAAGCGCCAGGCCAAAGGCGAGGTTTCGCCGCAGGCCAGCCCCGCCATCACCGAATCGACCGAGCCCGTGGCCCGCGCCGGCCGGCCCTGGATGGCGCTTTGCAGCAGGCAGTCGGCCTGCGCCGGCTCAACGACGAGAAAGCGCGGGCGCTGCGCGCCGTGAAACTCCCAGAAATAGCTGGCCACCCCCGCCGCCAGGCCGCCCACGCCGCCTTGCAAAAAGACGTGGGTGAAGGCGCCCGGCTGACCCGCGCGGCCCCCGGTCTGTTCAACCACCTCTTCGGCGATGGTGCCGTAACCCTGCATCACGTCGCGCGGAATGTCTTCGTAACCGGCGTACGAGGTGTCCGAAATCACCTGCCAGCCGTTGGCGGCGGCCAGGTGCGCGGCTTCCTGCACCGATTCGTCGTAGTTGCCAGCAAGGCGCACGATCTGTGCGCCTTGGGCGGCAATGGCCTGCTCGCGTTCGTCGCTCACGTGGGCGTGCAGCACGATCACGCAGCGGCAGCCGGCGTCGCGTGCGGCCGCAGCCAGGCCGCGCCCGTGGTTGCCGTCGGTGGCGCTGATCACGGTGTAGTCCGCCAGTTGCGCCGCATAGCGCCCGTCGAGGATGGCGGTCGGCTCCCACGCCGGATGCAGCCGCAGGATCTGACGCACCAGCGCCACCGGCGCGCCCAGCGCCTTGAAGCTGCCCAGCGGCGAGCGCATCGATTCGTCCTTGAGCGCCAGACGCGCCAGCCCCAAGCGCTGCGCGGCATCCGGCAAGTCGATCAGCGGCGTGGCGCCGGGGGTGATTCCGGGCCAGGGCGCCAGCCACTGTCGGCTTTGGTGTGCCTGGGCAACGCTCATGATCTCCGCCAGTTCTGCAGGGTAGGGTGCGCGCATGGCGCGGGGGTTGTTGATCAGCATGGGGGGCTCCTCAGCCAAGTGGGGTCAAAGAGTCAGCGTGCAGCCAGGCAGTCCTGCACCACATCCAGCAGCACCTGGGCGCCCTGAATCAGCTGGGCGTCGTCGGTGTGTTCGCGCGGGTTGTGGCTGATGCCGCCGCGGCTGGGGACAAAAATCATGGCAAAGGGGGCGATGCGCACCATCATCCGGGCGTCGTGCCCGGCTTTCTCGTCGTCGGTCAGCGCGATGCGCGTGCGCCCGCTCTGGGCGGTGTCGTGCCCCACAGCGCCGAGCGCACGAAGCTGCTCCAGCAAGAGCGGGGCATCGAGTGCAAGTTGGGCTGCGGCCATCGGCGGTCTCCAGGTGTTCTGCGTGAATGTTATTTGTCTGCATAGATTGTTTTTTCGAAAATTCAATAGAAAAATGGAACAAATTTCACCTTTGAAAGTGCGCCGCTCATGAAGCTCGACCCCTACGACCGCGTGCTGCTGACCGCGCTGCAACAAGACGGCCGGGTGCCGCAAAGCGAGCTGGGTCAGCGCGCCCACCTGTCTACTGCGGCGGTCAACCGCCGGCTCAAGCTGCTGCAAGGCGCGGGCGTGATCGAGGGGGTCTCGGCCCGCCTGAGCCCCAAGGCGCTGGGCTACGACCTCACCGTGATCGCCCAGGTCAAGGCCGAGAACGAGCGCGCCGACCTGCTCGATGAGCTGCAGCGCCGCTTTGCCGCCAGCCCGCAGGTGCAGCAGTGCTACTACGTGGCGGGCGAGTGGGATTTCGTGCTGATCTTTCTGGTCCGCTCCATGGACCAGTACGTGGCGCTGACCCGCAGCCTGTTTTTTGAATCAGGCAACGTCAAGACCTTCCATACGCTGGTGGTGATGAACCGCGTCAAAACAGGAAGCACGGTGCCGGTGGATGAGGTGCAAGGCGGCGCAATGGCACACGAGTGAGGTCCGCGCCACGACTTGCTGGGGTCCTTTGAACGGACCACTGTGCAGACGGGCCCCAAACGGTCGTCGGATTGGTGACGATCCACCGCGCATCTGTCGGAACCTGTAGAAAACAGAATCTGCGCCAAAAAAAGGCCGTCAACGGCTTGCCGTTGACGGCCTTGGTCTTGAATAGTGGTGGTGGAATACGGAATTGAACCTAAACCCGCTCTTGCAACGGTTGCGGAAAGTTGCGGAGGTTTGTACCCGTATTGCGGAACAAATTTGTCTTCAATGCGCCCGCATGCCTTCAGTTGCTGAATCAATGACTTCACCTTTGCGCTGCAAAACAAACATGCCACGCTCTTGCGCCATTTTGACCACGTCCAATGGCACATTGAATCCAGCGATGCCGCCGAAAATTTTGTAGTCTTTGTGTTCAGGGCGTAACTGACGATAGCGGTCAATTTGCCGTTGCAATTGATCCAAGTCGTTGACGTGGGCTTTGTACTTCACTTCCACCAAGGCAACGCTTTGTCCGTTGACCAACACGATATCAAACTCATTACTGGCTTGCTTGGTGCCAATGATCAAAATTGGAGTGATGGTATCGAACGAGATACCGCCCACCTGTGGTTTATCTTTCAGGCTGTTGTAGAAAAACTCTTCGGCTACGTCGCCTTGGTTACTGGCCATCGCGCCCATACGCCGACTCACCTCACTTACAACACGAGAGGTTTCTTTAATTTCAGCTTGGGTCTGGGCGATGATTTCCGCTTGACCTTTCGCTAGTTTGACAAGTTCAAGCTCCGTCTTAGCCGATTGCACAGCCAAGCCCGCAACGAGGTCTTTGAGTTCTTGGTCGGTCATAGGAGCTTCAAAAAAGGATAGGAAAGGCAGTTTTTACAAGCGCCGATTGTAAGTCAGATCAGATCAGATCAATCTGGGTAAAAAACCAGCCACAAGAATTCCCGTCAAACCACTTTCTTGGGCTTGCAAGTGGACGTCCAGGCTGCACCTGTTCTGCATGCCACATTTCCCTATTGATCTCATTTCGATCGCCGTGATTTTCGTGGCGATTTTGGTTTTCGTTAGCCTGCTCAGGCTCCTGGTTTTCCGTTGGGCTTCTCGCCGAGAGTCTTCGCATTACTCGTGCCGAGCCGTTGTGCCGCTTGCCCCAGCCGACCATCCTCACCATCGCAAAAAAGCCGATTGGATTTTGCGCGAAGTGTTGCGCCTCAAGGCCTTGATGGGCAGGCATGCCGGTTGTCGCAAAGTGGCTACCACCTTCAATCGGCTGCGTGCGCCTGCTTCGGTCGGCAAAACCTTCGTCGCCGAGGCCATCAAAAACCATCAGTACCTGTTGAGGAGCATTGCGCGAGAAATCCGTAACAGGAAACCGTTGCCGGCTCCCATCAACTCCACATGGGCAATGGATATGACGTTTGTGACAGATACAGAAGGTGCAACTCACGCCTGTGTTGGCATCATCGACCATGGCTCTCGCGTCTGCACCCGCTTGGCTGTCTTGCTGAACAAACGCAGTTGGACCCTGCTCGGGCATTTGTGTCTGGCGATCGGTCAGAACGACAAGCCCAAGGCGCTGCGCACCGACAACGAGGCCACGATGAACAGCTTCGTGTTTCGCACATTTCTCAAGCTGGTGGGTATCCGAAAGCAAACCATTCCACTGGCTGCACCTTGGTGCAACGGACGAATTGAGCGGTTTTTTGGAACAGCCAAGCCCTGGCTGCGTGCGTTGGTAATTCCGGGCAAGTTTGCCTTGCAAGCCACATTGGATCAGGCGCGTGATTTTTACAACCACGTTCGGCCTCATCAAAGCCTGGATGGCCTGACACCTGCTGAAGTTTGGCAAGGGCTGAACAGCACGGACATTGAGCAGATGCCGGTCAAGTCGGCAACCTTGGTGCAAGCGCTGGACGCTGTGCTGGTGGGTTATCACATTCGCAGGTAGGGTTGGTGCAGAGGCCGCAGAGGACTGTCCGGCTATTCGGAGGGGGATGCTTGCCCGCCAAGTAGGAAGTGCTGGAAATTTAAGCATTTCTCGCTTGAGGGCATGGCGAAAACCTTCGATGTTGGCAATTTTGAGCCCATAGCCTGGCGGTCTCAACTCCGAAGTGCAACACCGCTGATTGATATTGAGAATCAGCGAATACTGATCAGTGAATGGTAGCTGTTTGCTGTTGTTCGATGGCCTGCATGAGTTGCTTGAACCTCTCGTAGGGCGTGAACCAGCCCAGCGTCTGCCTGGGTCTGTTGTTGAGCAGATCG
>JAIUOM010000158.1 GCA_020161215.1 Pseudomonadota bacterium | reverse complement strand
GCGGCCGCCGGGGCGGTCGCCGAACCTGCCGCCACGCGCGGCAGCGGCAGGCTCGGCTTTCCTGGCCCCCGGGCGGTCGTCGCCACGCATGGCGATGAGTGGCTTGGCAGGCTTTGGCGCGGGCGCCGGGGCCGCCTCGGCGACCGGTTCGCCGCCTTCGGAAGGGCTCTCCGTCGCTTCATTTTCAGTAGCAACCTGGGCTTGTTCCGCGCCGGCCTCTGGGGCTTTTTGCTCGGAATTGGCGGCGGCGGACGCGGTGGCGGCGGCCTGACCGCGCGTGGCGGCTTCCAGTTGCGCCATGGCGGCACGGATCTGCTGTGCGTCGCCACCGGCGTTGGCCGCTTCCAGCGCCTTGGCGGCTTGCAGCACGGCCTTGTCGTGGATGCTGAGGGCGGCCTGCTGCAGCTCGCGCTCGGCGCTCTTGCGGTTGAAGGCGTCGTCGATCGGCTTGCGGAAGGCGTCCCACAGCTTCTGCTCGTGCTTGCGGTCGAGCGGCACGGTCTGGGCCTCGGCCTGCCAGCGCTGCTGCAAGGCCTTGACGGCGTCGATGCGCAGCTGCGGCGCGGCGCCCAGCTCGTCGGCCTCGGCGATCAGCGCCTGGCGGCGGGCGGTGCTTTGCTTTTGCGCGGTTTCCAGCGGCAGCGCGGCGGCGTGGATGGCCTCCTTCCAGCGCGGCTGCAGCTCGGCGAACTGTTTCTCGGACAGGTGGCCGGCGTTGCGCCAGCGTTCGGAGAAGCGGTGGATCTGGCGGTTGAAGGCCTTCCAGTCGACGCTGTCGCCAGTGCCGGGGTGGGCCGCGGACCAGGCCTTGACCTCGTCGATCAGCCCCTGGCGCTGGGCCTTGTGCTCGGCGGCCTCGGCGCGCACGCCGTTGATCCACTCGTCGACGTGCTTGTGCGCGGCGTTGACGGCGCGGTCAAAGCGCTTCCACAGCGCGTGGTTGGGCGCGCCACCCTGGTCGGCGGCCTTCCACTCCTCGCGCAGCTTGCGGATGGTGTCCTGCAGCTTGCGGCCGCCCATGGCGGGCACCAGCTCGTAGCCGGGCTCCAGCGTGGCGCGGGCCGGTTTGTCGGCGGCTTGGGGGCTGCTCTGGCTTGTGGGTGCGGCCTCGGCGGCCACGGCTTCCGCAGCACCGGCTTCGGCGGTGGCTTCGGCCACGGGCGCGGCCTCGGCGGCCTCGGATGCGGCTTCAGCTTCGGCCTCGGGCGCGGCGGTCGGCTTGCCCTCGACCTCGGGCACCTCGGCCGGTGCGGCGGCGGCGGGTGCGGTGGTGTCAGTGGGTGCGGCAGCGGTGTCGGCAGGCGCAACCGCATCGGTCGCATCGGCCACAGGGGCATCGGCGGCGTCGGCCACGGCATCCGCGGCGGCGGCGACCGGCGCGCCCTTGATCTTGCGCTTGACCAGCAGCGCCTCGGCCTTGGCGACCAGTTGCTCGCGCACCTTGTCGGCGCTCCAGCGCTGCCAGCCTTCCAGCTCACCGGCGGACACCAGGGTGGCGTGCACGCGCGCTTCCAGGGTGTCGTCGATCAGGCGGCCGTGGGTCTTGAGCGACTGGCGCAGCGCCTGGGTGGCGCTGTGCATGTTCTTGGTGTGGCCGCCGGTCACGGCCTGCTCCAGCAGCATCACGCCGGCTTCGACGGCTTTTTGCGCGGCCGCGCGCTGCTCGGGGTCGATCTTCGGCTTGGCCGGCTTTTCGGCCGCGGCTGCGGTCTCGGGCGCGGTTTCGCCCCGCGCGGCGCGCAGCTCGTCGGCCCATACGGGCACCGGGGGCAAGGGCGCGCTGGCGTCCTGGGCGGCGGCCAGGGCCTGCGCCAGCACGGCGCTGAAGGCGTCCCAGACGGCGGCCAACTGGTTTTGCGCGGCTTCCAGCTGCGGCGGGTAGCGCATGTCCACGCTGCCCCAGTGCGCGTCGGCCGTGAGTTCGGCGGCCTGGGCGCGCCAGTGCTCGACGTCGGCGGTCAGGCCATCGTGCTGAGCCTGCACGTCGGCCAGCGGCTTGGTGGACAACAGCTCGATGCGCTGGGCCAGCAGCAAGGCGGCCTCGCGCTGCACCATCAGGCGCTGCTGCACGTCTTCCACCGCCTTGATGCGCTGGGCCAACTGGTCGCGCAGGCCGGCCAGCGGCTCGCGCGACAGCGGCGCGCCGGCCCGGGCGGCGTCGCGCTGCCAGGCCATGGCGTCGGCGATGTTCAGGCGCGTGGCCTGCAGCAGGCTTTCGGCCTTGGTCTGCCATTCGGCGGCCACGGCTTCCTGGCCCTTGGCGCGGCGAATTTCATCGAGTTTCTCGCGCAGCGCCTTGGCGGCGCCCTTGTCCTTGGCGGAGAGTTCCTTGAAGACCTCCTGCATCTGCTCGGGCGTGGGCTCGCTGGCCAGCCACTCGCGCACGCGCTGGGCGCGCTCGCCCGAGGTGGCGGCGGAGAAGGCGCCGCCGGTCAGCGCGTCCAGGGGGTGGGCCTCGGGTGCCTTGGGGGCAGTGGCCTCGGGGGCGGGTTGCGGGTCTTTGGGGTCGCGGTTGAACGGGAACATGGGAATGACGAAAGTGATCGGTGTACGCGCCAACAGCAAAAAAGCGGGAACCGGCGCGCCGCAACCCGCTATTTTCGCCCGGATTTAGGGCCGTGGGCCGGCCGACGCATGAATCGGGCGACTTGGCCGGACTCAGCGCGCGCCCAGTTTGAGGTCGGCGCGCGGTCCGCTGGCCACGGCGGCGGTCTCGCCACCGCCCGGCCCGGCCGCCGCCGCGCTGGCACCGGCGGCCGGCGGCCGCGCCACCGCCTGGGTGCTGGGCGCGCCCAGGAACACCCGGTCGCTGGGCAGATCGCGCGCCACCAGGTAGTCCTTCACGGCCACGCCGCGCTGCACGGCCAGTTGGCGGATGGCGTCCTCGCCGACTTCGATGTGGGTCATCAGGAGGGCCTCCATCTCGCCCACCGGCACATCGCGCAGCATGCCGACGGCGTTGCGCGGCCGCCCGGGCACGTCGGCGCGGCGGTACAGCTGGCGCAGCAGCTGCGGGTATTCGGCCTCGCTCACCGCCGTGGCCGTCTCCTTGGAACCAGATGCGGCCTTGGTCGGCGTGGATGCTTCCTCTTTAGCTCCTGATTTCGCAGCAGATTCTGGCTTGCGCGGGCCGGCCTGACCCGGCGCGGTGGCCGCCACGGTGGGGGCGGCGCCGCGTTTTTCGGCCGCCACCAGGGCTTTCAGGCGCTCGCGTTGGTAGCCCTCGCGCTCGCCGGCCAGATCGGCGGCGCCGACCACGGTGAGCTTGAGCTGCGGCCGCTCGGTCAGCGCCTTGGCGATCTTGTCGAGCTGCTCGCGCGCCTTGGCGCCCAGTTGCGCGCTGCCGGCGTCGAAGGCGACGTGCGACATGTCCTCGCCGGCCGCGCCGCCCAGCGCGCGCGCCAGCAGGGTGAAGGGCGCGGTGATGGCCTTGCCGATCAGGTTGACGATGGCCTTGAAAATGACCGGCCCCAGCGAGAACTGCGGGTCGTTCAGCGAGCCGCTGATGGGCAGATCGAGGTCGATCACACCGTTGCTGTCAGCCAACAGTGCGGTCGCCAGCTTGACCGGCAGGCTGGTCGGCGCGCCGGCCACCGGTTCGCTGAATTCGAGCTGGTTCAGCACCAGCTTGTTGGTGGCCGTCAGTTGCCCATCGGGCTGGATGGCGTAGGACACGTCCACGCTGAGCTTGCCGCGCTCGATGCCGTGGCCGGCGTACTTGACGCTGTAGGGCGACAGCGGCGGCAGTTCCAGGTCGGTGACCTTGGCCCGGATGTCCAGCGCCAGCGGCTTGGCCAGCGGGTTCAGCTTGCCGGTGATGGCCAGCGGCGCCGAGCCCTCGGCACGTCCGGTGAGCTGCAGATCGGCCATCTGCGGCGGGCCGGCCGGGGCGATGGAGCTGAAGGCGCTCAAGCTGCCGTTCAGCTGGGTCAGGTCGGCCGAGTAGTTGGGGCGGATGAAGCGGTCGGAAAACAACACATGGCCGTTGGCCAGGCGCACCGGGCCAAAGCGGATCACCGGCGCCATCGGATCGACCGGCTCGGCCTTGGCCGGCGCGGCCGGCGCCGTCGGGGCTGGGGCCGCCGCGCCGCCACCGCTCATCTCGCCGGTGGCCGGCATGGCCGACACGGGTGCGCGCGCGGCGGCGATCTGGGCGGCGGCCGGGGCCGCGGTCGCCGTCTCGGGCGTCTCGCCGTCCGGGCGCTTGACCACGTCCTGCAGATTCAGGCGGCCGTTGGCGTGCAGGATGATGCGGGCGTAGAAATCGGACAGCACCGTGTCCTTGACCTCCACCTGCGGCGGCTTGCCGGGCTCCAGCTGCACGTCCACGCCACCCAGGCGCAGCTGCTTGAAGCTGACGAATTCCTCGCCCAGGCCACCGGCGGCGGCCGTCGGGGCCAGCGCGGCCTGCGAGCCGCGCCGGGCGCCCTGCCCGCCCGTGGCGGCGGCCGGCGCCTTGGCGGTGGCGCCGCCGGGGCCCGCGGCCGCCGCGCCGAGCGACGGATCGGCGGCGGCGGTGCCCGGTCGGCTGTGCGTGCGCAGCTCTTCGACCCGCGCGTCGCCCTGCACGCGCACGCGCGGGCCCTTGGCGGTCTGGGTGAAGGCCACCTGGCCCTTGAAACTGCTGTCGGCGCGCAGGATGTCGATGTTCAGCAGGTCACCGAAATACGGCTCCAACGCGTGCACCGGCAGGCGCTGCGCGTCCACCGCGCCCTGCGCCGACAAGGGTTGCAGATCGACCTTGCCGCGCCAGCTGAGCTGCCCCGGTTCGGTGCGGCCGGCGCCAACGCGGACCGACAGGTTTACGGGCATGGGCTGCTTGCCGTTCAGCTCCAGTTGCTTGGCGTCGATCTTGAGCTGGCTCAGCTCGGCCTCGACCGGCTCGGCCGGCACCAGGTCGCGCCAACCGACGGTGCCGCCGCTCAAATCGAACTCGGCCACGCGCACTTTCCAGTCCGGCTCGGCCGATTTGCCCGACTTGGCCTTGGACGCGGGCGGCGCCGGCGCGGCTTCGCCACTCCGCAGCCAGTCCTCGAACATCCAGGCCGACTTGGCGTCGCGCTCGACATTCAGGCGCGGGGCGTCGATGTCCAGCTTGCCCACGGTGACGGAGCGGCCCGGCAGATCGACCTGCACCTTGCCCAGCGCCACCTGGCCCACGCTGACCAGCGGCTCGGCCGCGCGCGTGGCGCGCGCGCTTTTGCCTCTGGCCCCGCGTGCCGCGGGTTTCGCGGCCTTGGCGCTGGAACCTGCGTCGGCCAGCATCAACTGGCTCAGCACCAGTTTCTCGGCGGTGAGCTTGAGGTCGGCCGGCTTGTCGGCGGCGGGGGCTTCGGCCCAGCGCAGGCCCAACTCGGCGTCCAGCTGACCGGTCAGGCGCGGCACCAGGTACGGCGCCAGGTACGGGCCGGCCAGGGCCAGCGGCACACCGTCGATATGGGCCTGCACCTCGGCCAAGCGCGCCGTGGCGCTGCCCTCGAACTTGAGGGTCGCGGCGCGCGCCGCCGCCGGGGCCGGGGCGGCCTTGGCGCCGCGCCGGGTGGCGGGCGCTGCAGCACCCGGCACGGCCGGGCTCAGGCCCTCGGTGCCGGCCAGGGTGGCCGCGCCCTGAAAGCTGACCGGCTGCTCGGTCGGGTAGTTGATGGCGCTGGCGGCCAGCTCGATGCCTTCCAGGCGCAGCGCGGCGGCCGGGGCGTGGGCGCTGGCGGTGCTGTCGTCGGTAACGTCCACGCTGCCACCGCGCAGATCGAACTTGTCCACCAGCACCTGCCAGGGCACGGGTGCGGCGGCACGCGCCGGAGCGCTGGCGGCGGAGGCCGGCAGGCTGGCGGCTGAGGCCGCCGATGCCGGGGCGGATGCGGCCTTGGTCGGCGCCGGCTTTGCCTGGTCAGCTGCTTTTTCAGGAGCATCGGGGGTGGTCCCGGCGGCCGGCAGCAGATTCAACTGGCCGTTCTTGTCGCGCCGCACGGCCACGCGCGGGCCGCTCAGCTCGACGGCCGAGAGGTGCACGCGGCGCTCGAACAGGCGCACGTCGGCCAGATTGATTTTGAGGCTGTCGAAGGCCAGCGCGTCGGCGCCCTGGGCGTCCTGCGCACTCAGGCCGGTGACGGCCAGCGTGCCGGACAGGCGCGCCGCCGACTTGGGCGCCTGCGCGAAGCCCAAGCGCAGGTCGGCGTCCACGGTGGCGGCCTGCAGGCGGATCGGCAGGCCGGAGGGCAAATAACCCAGGTAGGGCTTCAGATCGAGCGCGCTGATGCGAAAAGCCGCGTCGGTCTGCATCGAGTCGTCGAAGGGCAAGGCCTCGGCGCGCGAGTCGAAGGCGCTGCCGTTGGCCACGAAGGCCAGGCGCGGCAGCACCTTGATCTGGCGCTCGGACGGCAGGTTGCTGATGAAGGGCAGCGACAGCTGCAGATCGCGCACTTCGTGCTGGCGGCCGACGGTGCGGTCGTCGAAATCGATGCGGCCGCCCTGCAGCTCGATGTTGTAGAGCGCGAAACGCGCCGGCTCGCCGGGCTCGGCCGGCTGGGGGCGCGCGGCCAGGCGGGCCAGGATGTCGTCGATGTCGTAGTGGCCGTCGCCCAGGTGGGTCAGGCGCACCGTGGGCGACTCGATGCGCAGCGCATCCACCACCGGGGCCAGGCGCAGCAGCGATTCGAGTTCGGCGTCGACGTAGACCCGCTGGACGCTGAACTGATCGGGCGCGCCATCGGCACCGCCAATGGCCACGTCGCTTAAAGACAGCTCCAGCGTCCAGGGTTTGAAATCGACCGCGCCGATGCGCACCGACCGGCCCAGTTGTTCGCTGCCGATCTTCTCGCCCTGCCATTTCAGCAAGGGCGGCAGGCCCAGCCAGCTGACGGCCCACAGGCCGAGCAGGCTGCCCACCGCGATCAGGCCGCGCCGCAGCCAGCGCCGGACGGCGCCTTGCCGTGGGCGCGCCGGTGGGGCCAAGGGTGCCGCGGTGGTTTCGGTCGGGGCGCCGGTCACCGGCGCGGAAGCGGAGGAAGCAGGGGAATCGCCAGACATTGCCTGCCTATTCTCGCCCCAGCACGCCAGCCGTGCCACGCCAAGCCCCTCCGGGCCGTCCAGGCACGGCCATCGCGCGGGTAAAGCGTGACATTTGTCACGCCCATGAAGAAAGCCCGGCGTCGAGGCATTACGCCTGACCGCCGGGCTTGGAGGCAGTGTGGCAAAAGCGCCGTGATCTGCCTGGTACCAAGCCGGAAAGCGGGTTGTTTCCGGTCATGGTGGAAGGCAAGAGATTACCTTCTTGAAAAAGGCCGATGGGCTGCCATGTGGCCGTATCGACTACGGCCGACCGGCTCCTGTCGACCCGGGGCGTCCGAAAGGTTCGGACAGCTCCACTGTAGGCACCTGCCGCCGGTCGGGCCAGTGATGAATTTCAATAGAACCGGAACGTCACATTGCCACGCTCAATCGCCCGGCCCGGACCGCCGGGCCTCGACCACGGGCTACTCCAAAACGACAACCAGGCAGGTAAAAAATAGAATCAAGACTCCAAAACATGGGCTTGACGCAGCTCAAACAGCCCCCCTAGAATTCGCCAACTCTCAGATCTAGTGGGAAACCCTGATCTGCTGCCGACCCCGGCAAGCCGCGTTGCTCAGATATTCACAAGAGCGAGACAAGAGCGCCCCACCAGACTGGCGCCAAGCAACGCGATCCCTGAACGCGAGACGTTCCTCGCCACCCAGAAGTACCCGTTGGCCCTCGTGGAGGGCCCGGAAGTGGCTGAACGCGACGCGCCTCGACAAGGAGTGCTATGTCTGCATCTGGACACCTCACCGCGATGGGACGCGGTGTGAAAACCTTCCTCGGCGACGTGACCGAAGGTTTCTTTGAAATCACCCACAACGGGCTGGCCATGGTCGGCGTGGTGGTCGTGCTGGGCGTGGCCCTGCTGGCCAGCCGCCCCGATCTGCGTCAGGAAGGCGAGGAACGCCTGACCGAATGGCTCACCGCGCGCAAGGTCGCGGCACTGGGCATCACGCCCGAGCTGGATGCGATCGGCCGGGTGACCGCCGCCAACCCCAAGGAACTGCCGCGCGCGCAAGCCAATGTGGCGCACTGGATCGCCCGCAAATACCGCGTCGCGGCCGAGCCCGTGGCGGCCCTGGTGGCCGAGGCCTACGAGGTTGGCGCCGCCACCGGCATCGACCCGACCCTGGTGCTGGCCGTGATGGCCATCGAATCCAGCTTCAACCCCTTCGCCGCCAGCCCGGTCGGCGCCCAGGGCCTGATGCAGGTGATGACCCAGATCCATTCGGACAAATACGAGCATTTCGGCGGCCACTACGCCGCCTTCGATCCCAAGACCAACCTGCGCGTGGGCGTGAAGGTGCTGCAAGAGTGCATCGCCCGCGCCGGCTCCATTGAGCAGGGTCTGAAGTGGTACGTGGGCGCGGCCAACCTGTCCACCGACGGCGGCTACGCCGAGAAGGTGATGGCCGAGCACACACGCCTGAGCCTGGTGGCCAAGGGCAAGTCGGTGTCGCCCAACGCCAACGTCCCCGCGCTGCGCGCGGCCAATACGCCGCAACTGCCCGCCCCTGCCGGCACGCAGGCGCCGGTCAAGGTCGCCACCCTGTTCTGATCCGGGCCACGCGCGGCGGGGCAGTCGGCTAAACTTGGCGCCGTGCGCGACTGGCGATAGGCGCCCCCGGGTAGACAGCGGGGTGCTGACGTGGGCCACCACTGGGAAGCGCACCGCCCGCGGTCGTGGGTGTTCAGCCGTTCGCCTGGGCAGCCCTGGTCTTGCACCGGGAACCACCTCACCCCAAGGACTGCCATGTTCAACCGCATCACCCACACCATTGCCAGCACCGACCCGGAGATCTGGGCCGCCATCCAATCCGAGCACCAGCGCCAGGAAGACCACATCGAGCTGATCGCGAGCGAAAACTACGCCTCGCCCTCGGTGCTGTCCGCCGCCGGTACACAACTGACCAACAAATACGCCGAGGGCTACCCCGGCCGCCGCTACTACGGTGGCTGCGAGTACGTCGACATCGCCGAGCAACTGGCCATCGACCGCGTCAAGCAGCTGTTTGGCGCCGACGCCGCCAACGTGCAGCCGCACTGCGGCGCCAGCGCCAACGAGGCGGTGTTCCTGGCCTTCTTGAAGCCCGGCGACACCATCATGGGCATGAGTCTGGCCGAAGGCGGCCACCTGACCCACGGCATGCCGCTGAACATGTCGGGCAAGTGGTTCAACGTCGTGTCCTATGGCCTCAACGCCCAGGAAGCCATCGACTACGACGCCATGGAGAAAAAGGCGCACGAGTCCAAACCCAAGCTGATCGTGGCCGGCGCCAGCGCCTACAGCCTGGAGATCGACTGGGCGCGCTTTGCCAAGGTGGCCAAGGACGTGGGCGCCATCTTCATGGTCGACATGGCGCACTAC
>JAIUOM010000157.1 GCA_020161215.1 Pseudomonadota bacterium | reverse complement strand
GCCGGTCTGGCGGCCTTGCTGTGGGTGGGCTGGCAGGTGCTGCGCGGCCCGCGCCAGGCCCCGGCGGCGCCCAGCGTGCGTGTGGCCAAGCTGATGCCGGGCAGCTTCCTGCTGGTGGCGGCGCCGGTGTCGCCCCCTGGCGCGCGCGATCCGCTGCAGTTGCTGCTGCTGCGCGATACCGATGGTCAGCTGCGTGGGTTTTACCTGCCAGTGGATGGCGGGCGCGCCGCCGTGCCGGTGTCCGGCGCGCTGCTGCGCGGCGTGCCCTGCGAGGATTTCGGCCCCGATTTCACGGCCCGCGACATCGGCTGTCGCCAGGCCCGGCCGGGCTTCGAGTTCGCGCTGCGCCCGCGGTGGGGCCTGGACGGGCGCACGCTGACGGGTGCGGCGCCGCCCCTGCTGGCCGCCGAGGGGCGCGAGGTGGAGGGCGACTGGCTGCTGGCGCCGGCCGAGCCGCTACGTCAGTAGGCCGCGGGCGATGGCCGACACCTTGTGGACATGGGCCTCGGCCGCGCGTTGCGCGGCATCGGCGTCGCCGGCCTGCAGCGCGTTCAGGATGGCCTGCATTTCCATGGCCGCGTCGCGCGCGCGCTCGGGCGAGCCGATGGTCATCAGCCGCAGGCGGTTGATGCGGGCGTTGAGGGTGCGCAGGATGTCCCAGGCCATGCCTTGCCCGGCGCGCTCGAACATCAGCTGGTAGAAGGCGGTGGTCTGGGTGACCACGGCGGCGTGGTCCTGGGCACGAAAAGCGGCCTGGATGCGTGCGTTGATGGCCTCCAGCGCGCTCAAGGTCGGCGCGTCGGCGCGCCGTGCCAGCACGCGCGCGGCCTGGCCTTCGAGCAGCGCGCGGATGTCGTAGATCTGCGCCGCCTGATCCAGGCTGAGCGAGGCCACCACCGGGCCTTGGTGCGGAACGGTCTCGATCAGGGCCTCGGCTTCCAGATGGCGCAGCACCTCGCGCACGATGGAGCGGCTGACGTCTAACTCCTCGCACAAGGCGCGCTCGACCAGGCGCTGGCCGGGCTTGAAATGGCCCGACAGAATGGCGGCGCGCATGTTCTCCAGCGCCAGTTCGCGCAGGGTCTTGGCGGCGCGCTCTACCTTCAGGGGTGGGTGGGTGGGTGACGCAGCTTGCATACGCGCATTATTGGCGTCCATCACATAGGAAGGCCTCCAGCCGGGCATTGACTTCGGCGGGATGGGTCACGCCCATCATGTGGCGCGCGCCGGCGATCACCTGCCACGTGCCCTGCGGCACCTGCCGGGCCATGGCCTCGGACATGGCGGGGCTGGAGTTGGCGTCGAACTCGGCGGTCAGAAACAGCGCCGGCGCTTCAAGCCGCGGCAGCCGCTCGGCGTGCACGCTGTCCGAGCTGGCGAACAGCGCGTAGGTGCGCGCATAGCCCAAAGGCTGCACGCCGCGCAGCAGGGCCTCGACCTCGGCCGCCGGCCGGGCCAGGGCGGCGGGCACGGGCCGGCCGAACCAACGTTCAATGGTCGGCCCGACGCTGTCGCTCAAGTCGGTGTCGTGCAGCGCCTGGGCGCGGGCCATGACGGCGGCACGCTGCTCGGGGCTGCGCTGGAACACGGCGTTCATGGCCACCACGCGGCGGGTGCGCTCGGGGTGGTTTAGGGCAAATTCCAGCGCCACCAGGGCGCCCATCGAATGGCCGACCACGTGGGCACGGGCAAGGCCCAGGGCGTCGAGCAGCTCGCGCAGCTGGTCGGCATACCGCGCCAGCGTCACGTCGGCGGCAGGCAGGTCGCTGTCGCCGTGGCCCAGCATGTCGTAGCTGAGCACCGTGTGGCGGCGCGCCAGGGCCTCGATCTGGGGCGCCCAGACGCGGCGCGCCATGCCCACGCCATGAATCAGCACCACGGCTTCCTCGCCCGTGCCGTCCACGCTGAAGGCGGTGGCGCCGGCCTTGCCGGCGCAGGGCAGGGCTTCAGGCCTCATTGCTGCCCAGTTCCTTCAAGTCCTGATAGCGGTTGCCGATGCGGTGGTGCGGGCGCCCGCCGATGGAGGCGGCCAGCACCACCACGATTTCGTCGGGGGCCGGCGCGTCGTTGATGGCGAACTGCAGCGTCAGGTAGTGCGAGCGCATGCCTTCGTCGCCCTTGTGCATCATGGGGACCGAGATGGCGCAGTTCGGGCCACCGCGCACATTGGTGAAGCTCAGGTAGCTCTTGGCGCCAACGGCGCGGCGGTAGTGGTTGCCAAAACGCAGCGTGTGGATCAGGGCCGAGGCGTGCTCGACCTCGCCGGCGGTGCCGACCACGGCGGCCTTGCCATAGCCCTCGATCGCGTCGCCCGAGCCGCCGGCCAGGGCCAGAACGCGCGCGGTCAGCAGTTCGCCCAGCACCGGGGCGATGGCGTGAATTTCGGGCTTCAGGTCGTCGACGAAGCCGCGGCCGGCCCAGGGGTTGCGCAGCACGGCGGCGGCGGCAAACATCTGCAGCGGCTTGGGCGCGGCCTTGCCGCCTTCGATGAGGGTTTCCTCGTGGTAGTGAACGATCTTGCGGATTCCGTGTTCCATGGTGCGGGCTCGAGAGTGGGGCGGTTTGGGGGCTTATTCGGCGGTGATCTTGGCGGCTTCGACCACGCGCTGGTACTTGCGGACTTCCTCGGCCATGAAGGCGCGCAGCTCCTCGGCGCTGGCGCCCGAGGCGGCCAGGCCTTGCTCGGCCAGCTTCTTGCGCACGGCCGGATCGGCCATCACCTGGGCGGCGGCCGTCTGCACCTTTTGCACGATGTCGGGCGCGGTCTTGGCGGGCAGGAACAGGCCGAACCAGACGCCCAGGTCCAGCCCCTCCAGCGCCTTCACCTGGCCCAGCGCGGGCAGATCGGGCGCCAGATCGGAGCGTTTGCTGGACGTCACCCCGTAGGCCTTGACCTTGCCCGAGCGGATGTAGGGCAGGGCGGCACTCAGCGTGGAGACGGCCAGATCCACCTGCCCGCCCATCAGATCGACCAGGGCCGGTGAGGCGCCACGGTAGGGGATGTGGGTCATGAAGACCTGGCCCTTCATCTTCAGCCACTCGCCGGCCACGTGCATGGGCGTGCCGTTGCCGGCCGAGGCGTAGCTCAGCTTGCCCGGGTTGGCCTTGGCGTAGGCCAGCAGTTCGGCCATGGTGTTGGGCGCCAGGGTGGGGCGGCCGACCAGGACCATGGGACCGGTGGCCACGAACAGCACCGGCGTCAAGTCCTTCATGCCGTCCACCGGCAGCTTGGGGTTGATGATCTTGTTGATCAGGATCTCGGAGCCGGAACCGACCAGCAGCGTGTAGCCATCTGGCGCCGCGCGCACCGTGCGCTGGGTGCCCAGCAGGCCACCGGCGCCGCCCACGTTGTCGACCACGATCGACTGGCCCAGCTTGTCGCCCAGCAGCGGCGCCATGGCGCGCCCGACGTTGTCGGAGCTGCCACCGGGCGAGAACGGAATCACCAGGGTGATCGGGCGTTCCGGGTAGGCCGCCAAGGCACCGACGCTGGCGCCGGCCAACGTGGCCAGGGCCGCCAGTCGCTTGAGACGGCGGAGCAGGGCCGAACGGCGAGGGGATTGAAAGCTGTGTTGCATGTGTTCTCCATCGGGTCGCTTGATTTGTATGATGGTATACCATAAGACAGAATACGTAAAGCCCGGCGTGCCCAATCGGCGGCGTCGGGCGGTATGCGATGGGTTGAAGGCGCTGGCTGGGCCAGACGCGGCCAGGCGGGAGCGGGCGCGGCCGAGATCGGCGGATACCAAAAGGCGTTTAAAAGCATCAAACCGTTCGTGTTGAGCCCTTCGACAAGCTCAGCCTGAACGGTTCTTTTAGTTTGAGCGCCAATCGGTATCAGGCCGTGGGCGACAGCTGCCGCCAGTTGCTCACCAATTCATAGCGTGCGTGGATTGGCCCACGCCGGCTACGGGCTGTTTTCGCCCTCAATCCGGGGTGTGGCGAGGCTCGATTCGGCGCTGGTGCGGCCGGTCTTTCGTGGCGCCGTCAGATTTCTTCGGGCTATCAAAATAGATAGCTACTCAGGCTTATTCCACGCCGACCAGCGGGGATTTATCTCCAAATTCTCACCTGGGCGGGTGTGCTCCGGGGTGCTTGCTCGGCGCGGCTTCAATTCATCCGGATCTGGCGGTCCTGGATCAGTTGGGTCATCTGCGCGCGGGCCTTGTCCAGGCGCTGCTCGGCCTGCTGCGGCGTATCGCCCACGGCCCGCATGTCGACCTTGTCCATGAAAGCCTTCATCGCTTCGGAACCGAGGGCGGCCTTGACCTCCTTGTTGAGCAACTGCACCACGTCGTCCGGGGTGCCGGCGGGGGCCATCAGGTAGAACACGTACTCGGAGGTGGCCTGGGGCCAACCCATCTCGGCCATGGTCGGCACATTCGGCGCCAGGCGTGAGCGCTCGGCGCTGGAGACGGCGATGGGCAGCAGCTTGCCCTGGTTCACGTGCTGGATCACGCCCGGCGTGATCAGGAACGCCGTCTGCACCTGTCCGCCCAGCAGGTCGTTGACGGCCTGCGACGTGCCTTTGTAAGGGATGTGCGTCATCTTGGTCTGGGTCAGGTGGCTGAACTGCTCCATGGTCAGGTGCCCGGGCAGACCGTTGCCGGCGGAAGCGTAGTTCAGGCCCTGGGTCTTGGCCAACTGGATGAAGCTCTTGAGGTCTCGGGCCGGCACCGAGGGGTGCACCACCAGCATCTGGCCGTAGCTGACCGTGGAGATGACCGGGCGCAGGTCCTTGGCCGGGTCGTAGCTCATGCGCGGGCCGTACAGCACCGGATTGACGACCAGGGAGGTGTCGGCGGTCAGCAGCAGCGTGTAGCCGTCGGGTGCGGCGCGGGCCACGTGATCGCCGCCCACGTTGCCAGACGCACCGGGCTGGTTGACGACAACGAACGGCGTGTTCAGCCGCTGCTGCAGCTCGCGCGCGATGGTCCGCGTGGACAGATCCAGCGGCCCGCCGGCGGAAAAAGGCACGACGATCTGCACCGGCTTGTCGGGGTAGCCGGCCGCGAGGGCAGCGCTGGACAGCAGCGCGCAGGCGAGGAAGGGTACAGCTTTCATGGGTGTCTCCGTGGGGTCAGATGAAACAGGCCTGGGGCGGCCGTTCAGGGTTTGCGGCGTTCCTGCGCCAGGTTTTCGAGCAGAAAGGGGGCGGGGATGCTGCCGTTGATCTTGCAATCCAGGAAGATCGGTCCGGCCGGCTCGGCCAGCATCGGGGCCAGGGCGTGCAACTCGTCCAGCGTGCGCACCGTGGCGGCCTCGAAGCCAAAGGCCTCGGCGATGGGGGCGTAGTCGATGTCGGGAAACTTGGACAGGGCCACCGGCTGATTGCGCTCTTTCAGGTAATGCAGCTCGGCGCCGTAGGCGCAGTCGTTCATCAGCACGATGACGAGCGGCAGATCCTCGCGCACCACGGTTTCCAGCTCGCCCAGGGTCATCAAGAAGGCGCCATCGCCGAGGAACAAGACCGTGGGCCGCTCGGGCGCGCCGCAGGCAAAGCCCAGCGCGGTGCCAAAGCCAAGACCAATCGAGGCGAAATCGGCCGTGTGCTTGAGCTGCCCCGGTCCGGGCACCGACAGGTAGGGCGCGATTTGCAGGAAGTTGCCGACGTCGTAGACCAGGTTCCGGTCGTTCGGCAGCAGACGATCCAGCGCCAGCGCCAGCGAACGGGGGTCCATGGCGCGCGGCGTGGGTTGGGGCTCGAACTCGCTGGCGCGGTCAAAATCGGCCAGCCATTGGCGCATGGCCGCGTCGTGCAGCGGTTTGTCGGCGGCGGGGCGCTCGGGAAGTGCCTGGCGCAGCCGTTCGGCCACCACGCGCGCATCGCCGACGATGCCGACGTCGGCGTGGAACCAGCGGCCGATGTGGGTGCGCTGGGTGTCCACCTGAATGACCGGCACGTCCGTCGGCAGGGCGGTGCCGAAGCTGGTGGTGCGCTGGTTCAGGCCGGCGCCGAAGCTGATGACGCAGTCGGCTTGCTCGATCAGGCGCCTGCCGCCTGCGTTGGAAAACGAACCCAGGATGCCGCAGTCGAACGGATGACCGTGGAACAGGTCCTGCGCCTTGAGCGTGGTGACCAGCGCCGCGCCGAGGTGGTCGGCCAGGGCCATCAGCTCCTCACGCGCGCCGGCCAGGTGGGCGCCGAGACCCGCCACGATCAACGGGCGACGGCTTGCGCGCAGCACCTCGACCGCGGTGGCGACGGCGCTGGCGCGTGGCGCGGCCGGTTGACGGGCCGGCGGGGGAGCTTCCGGGGCGCTGGCATCGGGGTCGATCGACGCCAGTTGCACGTTCATGGGCAGCAGCAACGCGGTGGCGCCTTGCTGGGCGGCCGTCATGGCCTTGGCCAGGGTACGGCGCGCCGACAGTGGCTCGGACGCGATCAGCGTGCGAAAGCCGGCCGCCTGCAGGACACCAGCGGCGTTGAACCCTTTCTGTTCGGGCCCCAGCGCGTTGGTGGCGGGCAGCGTATTGGGCGAATCGCCAAAGATGAGCAAGATCGGGGAACCGGTGCGCTGGGCGAACACCGCGCCGTGCAAGGCATTGGTCATGGCCGGCCCGCGGCCGAGGATGGCCAGGCCCAGCTTGCCGGTTGCGCTGGCATAGCCTTCGGCCATGGCGACGCCCTCGTTTTCGTGGCGGGCGCCGCAAAACCGCACGCCCAGGGCATCCAGCGTGGTGATGAGCAGCGCCGTGTCGTCGCTCATCAGGCCAAAGGCGTGGGTGATGCCGTGGCGCTTAATGTCGTGCGCCAGGGCTTCGTAGACGGGGAGACTGGGAGAAGACATGTTCAAGCTTGTTTTTTTAGTCACGAAACCTCGCATGACAGCACGGGTTTTCCACTGCGCCAACGGAGTGTTTTGCTGTGCGAAACAAACTCCTGGATAACCTGGGGGTGCTGTTTCACCACGTGAGCTGCGGGCGGAGTGGGGCGCGGAAGGCCCCGCGTTTCAATCGGCGCCGAGAGGGGCCGCGGTGGGCACGAAGCCCGTCATCAACTCGCGCATGGTCTGCGCGACCCGTGCCTGGCGTTCGCGGTCCATGCGGGGCTGGACGGAAGCCACGCTCAGGCCGCCGATGATCTGGCCGGCCGGGTTGCGCAAGGCCACGCCGACGCCCACCACGCCGGCCACGGCGTAGTTGCCGATCACGGCGTAGCCGTCGGTGCGTGCCTGCTGCACCATGGCGCGCAGCTTGGGTGGCGTGAGTTCGCGGTAGTAGGGCAGGCGGTCGCGGTTGGCGCGGATCAGCGTCTCGGTGTCGCGTGCCGGCATCTCGGCCAGCATGGCCAGGCCGCCCGCGCCCACGCCAACGGGCTGGCGGTGCCCCACGCTGACGGCCAAGGCCTGGATCACGTAGGTGCCCACGGCGCGGGCGATGCACAGCGTGTCGAAACCGCTTTGCACCACCAGAAAAGTGGCGTCGCCGGTGGCTTCGGCGATGTCCTTGAGCAGCGGGGCGTAGGTGTCCTGGATCGGTGCTTCGTTGCGGGCAGCGACGGCGAGCTGCCCGCAGTAGTGGCCCAGCACGTAGCGCTTGCCGGTTTCCTGCTGCGCCAACAGCCCTTCGCGCACCAGGCTGGCCAGCAGGCGGTGCACGGTGGGGCGCTCCAGCCCGCTGAGCCGTGCCAGGTCGGTCAATCGGATGCCCGTGGGGTGGTGCGCGACCACCAGCTTGAACAATTCCAAGCCACGTGCCAGGGTTTGCGAGCCTTGGGTCATATTTCCAATATATGGAAATTTATGGAATTTTCAGGGAGGGGATGTACGCTTAAGTCCATGAAATATGGAATGCGCAGGTAAAAAAATTCCATATTTTGGAAAAAACATACCACAGCACTTCTTCGAGGTTCTCCCATGGACGTATTCATCGCGGGCATTGCCCAAACCAAGCTGGGCCGGCATGCCGATCGGTCGGTCAAATCCCTGGCCCATGAGGCCGTCACCGCCGCACTCGCCGACGCCCAACTGGGGCTGGACGAGGTCGAGGCGGCCTGGTTCGCCAACGTGCGACAAGGACAGATGGAAGGACAGAACTCGATCCGCGGGCAATGCGCGCTGACGGCCATGGGGCTGGGCGGCGTGCCGATCTTCAACGTCGAGAACGCCTGCGCCAGCGGTAGCTCGGCCGTGTACCAGGCGCATGCCGCCATCAAGGCCGGCCTGTTCGATGTGGTCATCGCGGTGGGCGTGGAGAAGATGTACTACCCCGAGAAGCGCCAGGCCATGATGGAAGCCTTCTTTGGCGGCACCGACGTGCACGAAATGCAGTCCACCTGGGACGGCCTGCAGCGCATCGGCGCCGGGGTCGGGCCGGAGCGGCCGGCCGGCGGCGATTGGCGCCAACAGAGCTTTTTCATGGACGTGTACGCCTCGCTGGCGCGCATGCACATGAAGCTGTACGGCACCAGCCAGGAGCACTACGCCCACACCGCAGCCAAGAACCACACGCATTCGGCGCTCAACCCGCTGGCGCAGTACCAGACCCCGATGACGGTGCAGGAGGTGCTGGCCACGCCCGAGATCGCCTGGCCGCTGACGCGCGCCATGTGCGCGCCGATTTCCGATGGGGCCGCCGCCGCCGTGCTGGTCAGCGAGCGCATGCTGCAGAAGCTGAACCGCCAGCGCGCCGTGCGCATCCGCGGCATGGGGGTGTCCAGCACGGTCCAACGGGCGCCGGAGGCGCTGGACCAGCATTGCGTGCTGTTGGCGGCCGAACGGGCTTACCGGGCTGCTGGCATCATGCCGCGCGACATTGACGTGGTGGAGGTGCACGACGCCTCCAGTTTCGCCGAGGTGCTGCAGATCGAGAATCTGGGCCTGTGCCAACGCGGCGAGGGCGGCCCCTACACCGCCAGCGGCGCCACCACTTTGGGTGGGGAATGCCCGGTCAACGTGTCTGGGGGCCTGGTGTCCAAGGGGCATCCGATCGCGGCCACCGGCATCGTGCAGATGCACGAGCTGGTGACTCAACTGCGCGGCGAGGCTGGTGCGCGTCAGGTGCAGGGCGCGCGCGTCGCGGTGGCCGAGAACGGCGGCGGCTTTCTGCGCGTCGAGGACGCGGCGGCGATCTTCCCCAAGGACGAACTCGTCCAGGACGTGGTGAAGTTCATCGTCGAGGCCAAGGACATGCCCCTGACCCTGCCGCGCAACGGCCACAGCGACCTCTGATGAGCCGGCGTGTGACGCTCGTGGCGGGAGGAGGCAACCTCGTCCCGCACGTGGCAAGCGCGATCCGCGACCGGGGCGATGTGCTGCAGGTGGTCGACCTCGTTGGCCGGCCCGGGATCGTGGCCGACCAGGTGCTGCGGGAGGCGCTGAGCGACGCAACGACGCTGCTCGCCGGGATCAAGGCGTTCGGCCCGTCCCACATGGTCCTGGCCGGCGGCGTCCACATCACCGACACCGACCGGCGGGGCCTGGCGGACGCATTCGGCCTCGCGGGCAAGCTCGCGAGCGGGCTCGGCGAC